>QMVA01000015.1 GCA_003660865.1 Candidatus Nanohalarchaeota archaeon
ATTCTGATTCTGATTCTGATTCTGATTCTGATGAGATGTCTGATGATGTTGCCCGGGCAATAATTAATTTTATCTGCAATATGCCCCAGAAGCATATTGCTATTGAATTCCAGGGTGGTGAAACACTTTTGCGCTTTGGTGCATTAAAGAGGTTTCTGAAATTATTTAATGAGAAAGTCAAACATGCCGGCAAGATTGTTGAATCAAAAGTGATAGTTACTAATATGACGCTTATGACAGAAGAAATCGCAGAATTTATTTTTGATAATAATATTGGCCTTAGTACTTCTCTTGACGGTCCAAAGGAACTTCATGACAGGCAAAGACCCTTTCCTGATGGGAGTGGGTCATATAATGCGCTTATGACATGGGCAGAGTATTTTTCTGCGCGCGGCAAAAAACTAAAATTTCTTCCGACAATCACATCTATTTCATTGGAATATGACCCTAAATCTATTGTTGATGCATACATAGATGCGGGTGCGAAGTGCATGATGTTTCGCTCAGTGTATGGTGTTGGCAGGGGCGCTAAGGATACTAAGCTTTTGATGGATCCTGCCCGCTATTTTGAGTTCTGGAGGAAGGCTATTGATTACATGGTTGAGCTTTCAATGGATGGTAATGTGTTCTATGATTCTACTCTACAGAGTATGCTTGTTAGTATTTTTACAGACAGGAGGAGCAATATGTGTATGAGGCGACCCTGCGGGGCAGGTATTACACAGTTTGCGTTTTACCTTGACGGGTCGATTTATGCATGTGATCTTGGAAAGAAAATTGATACATTTAAATTGGGAGATGTTATGTCCAGCAGCTATGAGGATGTCTTTTTGAATACAATTCAGCTTCGCACTAATACTTCTGAGTTCCAGCCGCTTTGCGATACATGTGTCTATGGTGCTTTTTGCGGTGCATGCGTCTGTAAGTCATACGCGCAACATGGCAATATTGTTCCTATGACTCCTATTGATTTTGATTGCAAGGTCAATAAGATGATGTTTGACTATATTTTTGAGAAGATGAACGACCCTGTATACAGAAGTGTTTTTGAGATGTGGGTGCGGTTGAGAGTATGATCGCGGAATACTTTTTGAAGGTTCTTGTATTTGTTGTTGTTCTTCGTCTTCTTAGGGTGTTTGATGTGCAGTCTGCTTTGATTTATGTTCTTTTTTGCTCTGCGTCCTTTTTTGTGATGCCTATGAGGATAATGCCTGAGTTTCTGGTATTTTGCGTGTTTGTTTTTCTTTTTCTGTACGTGATTCTAGTATCTTTAAGGAATGCGCTCAGGACGGGTTTTTTGCGCTTCGCGCATCATGTCGTGGGTCTTTTTTACAGGGAGAAACAGGTATTTTATTCTGTTTTGCTTATCTCTTTTTTAATGATGGTTTCAGGCGTGAGTAATTGGTTTCTGCTTTTTTTCGGGAGTTTTTTCGGGTTTCTTTTTTTGTCATGGGCAGGTAAAAAACTGGGTATCGGTAAATTTGATACTTACAATATTTTTAAATCTCGAAACGCGGTGATTGTTACAGTGCTTGCAGCTTTTTATTATTCGTATCTTTCAGTTTTAGTCAGTTCTGTGTTTGTCGGAGTCGTGTATGTTGTACTTTTCGTTATTTTTTTGTTTGTGTCTGATACTTTTACTTTTGAATGTCCGGTTGATGGCTTAAAGGAGGGAATGATTAGTGCTGAGTATGTCCTGAAGAAGAAAGACAGATATTACAGGAGAGCTTTTCATTCTATCACACCACTATCTTTTTTGAGGAATAGGATTATGCTTAAGATAGATACGGAACATGTTGTTCTCAGTCCACTTAGGGCGCTTTCATCAGATGACATTGATTTTTTGAAAGATATGCGTAAGAATCTGGATTTTGATTGTCTGTCTGTACAGAACACCGTTGATATGAGGTTGTTTGTTGTATTGGGTGTCTCTTTTGTAGCTCTTTTTAGATTTTATTTTGTGATTGTCTAGCAGGTTATCATGAGATAGTCTCTACTAAATCATGACGATGCTGTTGTGAAACCTCCTGTTACTGTGGCAGACTCCGAACCACCTACTTGAGTACATGTTATTCCATAGTTGTAGGTGACTCCGGGGGTAAGACTTGTGAGACCAATGTTATGCAATGTACCTGTACTGTCAAGGCCAGGGGGTGTTCCATAATCAAGATGACATGCAGAATCCGGGTTTGTGTTCCATGTTATCGTGGCTGTTGTATCTGTTATGCCTGTTGCCTGAATGTTCGATATAGTTGGCGGCGGTATCAGTGTAGTGAATACTCCTGTCTCAGTAGTCAAATCTGAGCCGCTCACGTGGACACAGGTTATTTCATAGTTGTAGGTGACTCCGGGGGTAAGACTTGTGAGACCAATGTTATGTATTATCCCGGAGCTATCAGCACTCCCCACATCCACATGGCTTGGCGCTATTCCATAGTCAAGATGGCAATCTGCATCTACATCTGTATTCCAGCTTATTGTCGCTGCTGTGTATGTTATGTATTCCACAATACCAGAAATTACAGGTGGTGGCATCAATGTAGTGAATGTTCCTGGGCTGATGGTTGATGTTTCCGCTCCGGCAACATTGACTGCTATAGTGTATGCGTATGTCGTCCCAGGCTCGAGAATAGGAATGTGTATCCTATAGTTCGCAAGGCCTGCTTCTGCACCATCGTATGCGCCTGGTTCATCTGGCGCTATTCTTAAATCCTCGAAATCTGCGCTGGAGCAAACTTCGTCAAGGCAGTATTCAAATGTACCCGCAGTAATCTGCAGAGTTGTCCAGTTGGCAGTCGCAGTATAGGATGTTGTGCTTATATCAACGTTCGTTATCTCTATATTATCCGGGATCTCTGCTACATGCACAAGTATGTTATCGAACCCTGTGCGTCCTGATTTGTCGGTTGCTTTTGCCTCTATAAGGTACCCTCCTGCGAAATTGGAAGGGTTTGCAACAAGGTCCCTTATATCAACAGTATGTGAGTATGGGGGGACAGTAAGTGAAGTTATTTCCTTTCTGCCGGTGTCATCGTAAAAGTAAAATTTGACTTCGTCTATTGCATCATTGTCGCTGGCATCTGCTTCTAGGTATATGACCGGGCCCATCGTGCTCTCCAGAGCTGTTGATGTTGGACTTGTGAATCTTATTTCCGGGTCTGTTTCATCAGCATTTGTTGTGAATTCGTGATCAGGCGGGGAATCGGGAGATATTGCTGTTTCACTGCCGCTTGTTGATTCTATTATATAATAATAAGTTGTTTCCGGGTTTATGTTTTCTATTGTGATTATGTGACCTGATACTTTTGTGGAGTCTGAGATTTCTATGTAAGGTCCTCCTAGCGTTGTGCTGTATTTTACTTTGGATGTAGCAGGCTTGTTTGTAGTCCATGTGATAGCTGCTGAACTGTCTGCAATTATTTTATCATCTGATATTATCTTAAGTGGG
Organism: Candidatus Nanohalarchaeota archaeon; assembly: GCA_003660865.1. Taxonomy (GTDB): domain Archaea; phylum EX4484-52; class EX4484-52; order EX4484-52; family B79-G9; genus B79-G9. The sequence goes on from QMVA01000015.1 coordinate 3,449, forward strand.
CCAACAGGTGCGAAGATGTCAGCTGCATGGATTATACCGTACGGGTTAGTGCAGTGCGTCGTGTGATCCTTGCAGTCGTGCCCGCTTGTGGCATCGCCACCGCCGCAGTTCATATCAACTATAGGTATTGCAATATAGTATTTAAATACGAGCTTTTCCCATGTATTTGAGTTTGCATCGTAGATTTTATAATTGTTGTCAGTGATTGTCACATATATTTTCAGGTTTTTCAGGATGTATCTCCTGTCGTAAATCATCTCGCATTTGTTTCGGTAACAATAGCGGGTGCATCCATGACAGCAGTTTCCGTGGCGCCTGCAGATCTGATGGCAGTCGCACCATGTCGATACTCCAACGAATTTGAAAGTTTTTTTGATATACTCTACATATTCAATGTTATCTGTTTTAAAATGTTCCGGGGCGTCGCATGCGTCTTTGTCCCTGTTTGTTACCCGCGGGAAATCTGCAAAGAACTCTATAGGGTATTCTATGTGCCATGTTATGCCATCAACTGATGTTTCTGTATTGCATTCGCTTTCAATCTGGGCTAAGGTCCCTGCGATTGCTGCGTGAATGTTATCTTTTGTGTATGAAGCTACCTGATCCTCTTTGCAATACCTGTCCCCACTACAGGGAAGCACTATACCGCAACTCGTGAGGGGTACTCCGCATGCAGTTCTTGATCTTATGGAATAGCCGTGCAGGTCAAGGTTGTGGAGCATGTCCCACAGGCGGCTCTGGAATAGTTGCTGGGCATTGTTTGTGAATTTTTCCGCTTGGGTGTAGAGCTTGTAGTAGCGGATTTTGGTCTCTTCTGTTACAAGGCCGCTGTCGCGGAGCTCTGCGAGTTTCCTGTCCTCGAAGAAAAGATCGTCCATGTATGCTGTAATTCCGTCCTGATTTTCATCCGGCCATACCGTTCCTTCAACATAACTTTCGTATCCTCTAGTTATTGTTCCTTTCAGGGGTGCTATGCTCATCTGGATGTCTCCTTTTTCATTTCTTTTGTCTAATATAGTATTCATACTGTTATAGTAATTTTCTAATTTTTCTGTATAAAGCTCGTTTGGTGTTGTCGAACCTAGTATTCCCGGATTGTATATGGAGACAATCACCTGCTTTACTCTTGCGACTTTATCTATTTCTCCTGTTTCGTTTTTTGCTGTAATGTGAAGAGATGTTGTGGTCTTAGTCGCGTCAATTCCTGTGATTTTGTAGGTATATATGCCATCTTTTTCGATAATATCAGGTGTACTGCCAACAGTATTCATTGAGAGGCACCCCCGCACAGGTTCGCATGTTATCTCAACAGTGCCTGGTTTTAGCATGAACAACTGGATTGAAACGTATAACGGGTATTTGCCTGCATTTACTTCATTAATGTATTGCATATGGTCTGCATCATTGTGCATTAGTACAATGTGCTTGTTCCCTGCTGGAAGATAAATATCTATATCTTTCAGGTATGGCACTCTTTTGAGTGTGGTTCCGCAATTAGGAGCTACGTCTGGTATTGTCCAGAAGGGTATGTTTTCAGTTGAGTATAGGTCCTGCTTTATACGTATTTCCGGATCTGTTGATTCTGTCAGGTCTGCGACTTTGTTATCGTCGCTGTCCACAAGCATGGCTTCTGTATGTCCCCCATGTTCCGTAAGTTCTTTTGATACTGTGTTCAGTGAGAAGAACGCCGCTGTTTTCATAAATCCCTGCTTTATGCTCTGTATGTTTTTGTCCATTGCGAGTGTAAAGTATTTGTCATATAAGTTAAATGATTCCTGGGCAGACCATATAAATTCGCCGCCGAATCTTTCAAATGCAATGCTCAGGGATGCTATTACCAGTATTATGCTTACTACTGCTGTTATGGTGCTGCCTTTTCTGATTTTTGAATACATTGATTTTTTAGCTTTCATTGTTTCACTTTCGATAGTTTATCATACTGGCAGGTTCTTGCAGCAGCAGTGTGCCGGGCTACAAATATATTGATTTTTGCATATCCCACCGAATAGTGCGCAACTCTTCTGGGGCACGCATTGCAGTTCATCGTCTTGAGGGCATGGTACTTTGCCAGGTTTGATTTCCGGCTCTTTTTTTATCATGAGGGTCACTGTGGCCATACCTGCAGGCGGTACTGCAATGTCTTCTCTCTCAATTGTCATGTCTTCTGTTTCTATTCCTGTTGTTAAGTATTCAACATCATTATATGACACACTAAATAAAAACTCGTCAATCTGTAGTTTTTTCGCAAAGTCAGAGATACATTCCCCTATTTGGAATGTATCTACCTGATTATTGTATTCAACTACAGTGTTACTAAAAGGGTCTTGCAAGGGATTATCTGCTAATATTGTTCCAAGCACTACCTTTAAGGGCACGTTAGTAAGGGGTGTGCAATAGTTATTGTTTAGCAGGACATAAAGATGTGTGTCTACAGCAGAGTGCTCATCTGAAAATTTAAGTGCTTCAATAGACTGTTTTGTGAATAGTAACTGTGATACAGCAACAATTAATACACATATCATAATAATAGCTATTGCTAAATATATATCAAACATCAATAGTGATTTCCTGTGTTTTTTACTGCAATGTAAAGCAGCTAAAGCGTCTTGAAATTTGAGGATTCTAACAGGAAATTTCCACGATTTTTTGTTGTCTGTAAAGCATGACCTGACAATAAAAAAGCTTATGATTCTCCAAATTGCACCACAATCATATGACTTTTTGCTCATAGTTTTCAACCATTTATGTTTTATACTGGTGTCATTTCTATATTTTTTTGTGTAGTATCTCCCCTGCGCAGTGAAGTTAATTTCGAGATGTCGTCGTAACTGGATTTTGTTACTTCTACAAACACGCTTCGTGCAGACATACCCAAATCTATGTTCGGAATAGCATAGTGTCCATTGGAATCTGTGGTTGTTGACCGCGCCAGCACAGGTATCTCCACAATCGCATCTGCAATGACATATCCTGTATTTATCTCTGTTACCTTGCCGGTAAGATGCGCATATTCATGATGGTCTGTACAGCGCTTGTTTACTGCGCATATTCCTGATTCGCAGGCGCTGTTTTTCAGGCATAGCTGACCCAATAGCAATCCTGTCGGTGGTGCGCCAGCGCATGTCCCGGAAACGCAGTTGAAACTGTCGCATTCACAGTCTTTTGTGCAGCTTTGCCCATTTGGTAATGTATATGTGCATTCTGCATCCTGACATGTCAGATTTGACTGCCCGGGTCCTTCTATGCAGTTTTCTGATATGCATTCTGCATCTTCATCGCAGAACATCTCGTTTTGCAGTTTCTCTGTTGATGTGTCAAGTTCAATATTGGCAGTTAGTATCGCCTTATGATATCTGTCGAGCACCATATAGCTACTACTGTGTTCAGCAGGCGTGCCGTTCGTGTTTATCTGCGTTATCATTTCAAAGTCTGCTGACATTGGCCTTGGAGTGACAGGCTGGTAATTACTGAATGTCCAGTGCATATTTGTTTCAAGGTCTTTTATATCTATCCGGTATTTTGCGTTGCCGATGTCAATGCATGATAATGGTGGTGTATGTGATTCTTTTTCTGTTGCTATACTGTCCGCAATGAGTTTCCTGAGCTCTGTATGGTCTCCATAGTTGTTGTTTGTACACGGGGCAGCAATGAGGTTGTTGAAGAGCGCGAATTTAATGCCCTGCTCGGATAGACGCTCCTGAATGTCCTTTTCAGCAGCACTGTCACCGATTGAGAATACAAACAAACCCATTAGAAATAACAGCCCAATAAACACGAATACTGTCTCAATAATTTCGTTCATAATTTTTCACATAGTGCATTTAATAAGCAATGTATTTGCAGTCATTTGTATGGATTGTGCAGCATTCTTCTCCTTCATTGCATATTGTGATCTCTGGCCTGCAGTTGATAATTCTTTTCGAGACGCATATTCTCTCGGTTCCCTCTGTGATACTGTTTGGCATTATGTTTTCCCGGTAGTGCGGAACAGCAAATGTATGCACTGTTCCAAGATTGTCTGTCAATGTGCCTGTTTTGCCAATATATGTCAGGCGTAAATGTGTCTCATTCAGTTCATATACGAAGTTCTCTTTGAGATCAAAGTGCCTTACTCCCTGTTCCACACTTGCGATGTTTATGAGTATACTCACAACTGCGTATGTGGTCTGCTCTGTAATGACCTGAAGATCTGCATCTGTAAGGCCTATTGCTGTTCTTGTGCTTGCAGTGAGTATAAGTGCAGCTACAATCAATGTCCCTATAAACATTATCTGTTTTATTATTTCAATACCCATGAACGCTCCTCTCCCGGGTTTCCCCGGCTTCGCCCACATATGCAATTGCCATCAGGATGTTTTTATAGTTAACGTTGTTACTAAATGGACAAAATTCTCCAAAAACCAAGAGACGTGAATCTATATGGCAAAGACATATAGTCTAAAAAGTTATGTCTTTGATTATACTATGTCCCCGGGATTTTTTCATATATGGCTCTTGCTGCTTTTGCGAGTTTTATTATCGGGTTGTTATCCCAGATCTCATTCATAGCCAGTCCCGTCTTGCTTAGGGCAATGAATATTAATGCTGCGATTATTCCAACGACCAGCAGTTCACCGGTCCACAAAAGCATGGCTTTTACAGCTATTTCTGCTTTCTTCCTTCGGGTAGTGTTTACTGGTACATTTTGATGCAATAGGTATATCGAACAGTAAAACAGCCTGAAAGCCAGAGGATTCTGATAGCACATTTCCATTATTTTCTGATGCATTCATTGACACCTGTTACTTCATTCATATTCCATTTACACATATCTGAACAGCCACTGCACGCCGCAGAGCCTGAGCAACTGGTGCAGTCACTACAGCATGCAGGATATACTTTGATTTGTTTTGTCAGCATATTATTAGCATTTCTCTTGGCTTCGTCAACCAGAGGGTATTTCAATGTGTCCAGATTGTCGATTCTTGCCACTACAGTATAAGCTCCCTCGACAAGATTAGAGCCGGATTTCATTGTGGTTGCTGTTATATCATTGATTGTGACTGTACCACCACTCGGGATTATATGAACGGCAGTAACTACAGTTTCAGGATTGCCATTTATCGTTATGTGCAGATTATCTTCATCAAATTCAAAATCGTTGTCGCCATTGTTTTTGATATCCACACTGATCCATCCTTGTGAGTCTGTAGCAGTGAAAATTGTGTTTTTGTCGCAATCGGTGACAGTTTTGCATGGAAATATATCCACAATCTCAAGGTCTTCAAATTTACATTTATCTTTTGTCGGATCATCTATCATTGTGTTTATCCTCATTATTTTTTGCGGCAAGGTACATGGAATACACCCAATAGTGCACTTAGAGCCATCAACTACATTTACGCAGTAACTTTCGTATTCTGTCTTGTGCTCGTATTTACAGATACCGTCGAGGCTGTGCGTGCCGCTGTCAGATAGTCCTGTGAGGATATATTCTTTGCTGTCAGTATTATCTATATAGCAAAGATTTGCAACTCTGTGTTCCCCTGTACATGTCATGCTCGCATGAACTTTTGCTGTGCATAGGGGTATGTCTACACGGTCAGGTGGGCCGGGTATTTCGTCATCTACGTTCAGAAGTATCTTGAACAGTATCCCTTCCAGTTCCCCTGTGACTCTGGGCATTGTGAATTCGTAATCAGTACCACTCGGTATTAGTCTGCCAAGTTCACAGCCGGGAATTGGTGTCGGAGTGCCAATAGTAGGATCTTCACACTGGCCAGAGCCTGTTTCTATTTCTATCTTCACATCTGCTATCATGTGTGGTGATGTGCCTGTTATTTCTTTTTTGAAATGTACTTTTGTAGTTTCCGGTGAAATTGTAGTTTTCTGGTTGAACTTGACATCGCCCAAGATGGTTGCATCTTTGAGGCATGACCATTTTTTGTTTTTATATGGTGATAGTTTTAATGTGTCTGTCTCACCTATATTACCATCTGCATTACTTGATGTAAATGTGATTGTATGTTTGACGCCCGGTATGAATTTCTCAACTTCACTTTGGAAATTGCATGGCAACTTGAATTCCACTTTCGGGGTGCATGGTGTGGTTGAAAGTGAGCATAATAGATAATCATCTCCGGAAGGCGTTATTTCTCCTCCGCTTGCATCTCTTATAGGTACTATGCCACCACTCTGGTTTTCAATTTTTACAGAAAAGTCAGCTATTTCTTCCGGCTTGATATTCTTGAATGTGACAGTCATTACAGAGCATGGCAGAAAACCGTCGTCGTTGAGAGTGATAGTGCCATAGTCTGATGTCGGCTCCAAGGGAAGATCCTCCCCAGCATCCCTTATACGCGCAAATATAGCACCACACTGTTTATCGCTGCCATCCGGCGATGCTGTACATTTATATATATCATATTCGGTACTGCATAGTTCCTGACATTCTGCTGCATATATGTTGTCATCCAGTGTTGTGTGCATACCCATTCCAAGGATATTTTTTACCTTTTCTCCAATCCCTGATGTAAAAGTCGACGCAATAAATACTACTACCAGTCCTACCACGCCCCCAAGTATTACGATATCCAAAGTCTTTCCAATACCTTTTCTACCTTTTTTCATTGCATGTGAAGTGTGCGTGGGCAATGAAATATTCAAATATTCTGAACGAGACGTATATTTTCCAGACATTTTTTTAATGCCGCTGCTATGAAAAGATGTACGAAACGCTCCAATTGTCCCGGGATTTCTATGATTTACCATAAGCAATCGCATGGATATAATATTAGTATGGGCATGATACTCCCAACTCGTCACATCCTTCCCCTATTTTTCCCACACCATCCCAATCAGGGCAACTTGGGTCAACTCTCATACATGCATCGCATGCCCGTTTGCACATGTCTATCTTCAGTGCATTTCCTGCATCTTCCATCGGCTTTTCTGTGCTGTCTCTTGTTTTGCCTGTTGTGGTGTTCATCAGGGTTGCAAGTATGAGTGCAACTATAAGTACTACTACAATCGTGACAATTATCCATATTGTCTGACCTGTTGCTTTTCTCATTATCTATCACCTTATTTAGTCTATTGTTGGGAAGTGCAGTGCCTCTTTTATCATTTCCACTGCCCTGTCACCGAGGAATACATATACTCCTGCGATAATTGCAAGGACTATCACTCCAAGCACCAGAAGCATTGTCTGGTTGATTGCAAAAGCGCCTTTCGCTTTTTTCTCTAGTGTTTCCATTTACACCACCTGTTAATATACCGGAGTTATCTGAGAGATATCCTAACCCATATTTAGGTTTCAGTAGTATTTATAGTTTGGATACAACGCAGAGGTGCTGTTGCATATATACTAAGAATTACAGAGACGGCTATTGATTTTGAGATTTTGTAGTCAAAGACATCACTTTTTACACCAATGTCTTTGCCATATATATTAGCGCCTCTTGATTATTTGTTAAGTTTGTGTATTTATAGTTGAAGACATAACTATTTGGACAAATGTCTTCACCATATAGATTAAGGTCTCTTGGTTTTTGGCTAAGTTTGTCCATATAGTAACGACCTTAACTATAGTAACGGCGCCAACTATGGCTGAAAATCGCTAAACGATATCTGCAAATTCTTTGGGTGTGACTTGTGCAACAGCACCTAGCACAGATACAAAAATCATAGTTATTTATATTTGAATGTATAACTAATCTGGTATGCGGCGAAAAGGAGTAAAGGTAAATGTCTTTTTTATTGCATGCCTTGTCATTGCATTGTTGATTTTTTACCTTTTTATCACAATCACAATGAGAATACTTGGATTTTGAGCGGGTGAGTTTATGAATCATATGTTTTGTCCGGATGTGAAGCAAAAATCAAAGGGCGCGATTGACCTTATTACCGGTATAATTCTTGTGCTTCTGGTGATGGGTATTGTGCTACTGGTTGTAAACATGATTGGGCTTCGCTTTCTTGATACTTTTGTGGAGCAGATAGCTGAGAAAATTGATTATTTCGTTGGAGGATTCAAGAATTAGACTTTACGCTGCAAAGATATTTGTGATGCGCGTTTGCAGTAATTTATTTAAGGCAGTGAATACTAATTCTTTTGTATGTATGATCATACCAGACAGATGAAAGGTATGCACGACCTGAAGATGGCATTTCTCATAAGTGTTGTTCTCGGGCTTCTTATTGGCGTCATCCTTTTCTATGTGTATGGTGAGGTGCTTGGCGGGAAAATTACAGAGTTTAAGAATATCCTGTTTAATGTTGCTGACGAAAATCTCTATGAGAAAGACTGCGTGCTTCTCAGTAATGAGAATTTTAATGCAGGAGATGTGTATAATTTTCATGATATCAACCTCAATGATGTAGAACTTAAGAATGTTGAGCATCTTGGGCTTCTTATGAAATGCGGCCACGGTATTTTCAAAGGAGCAGATATTGAGGAATGGATGGTAACTGCTCACGATAACGGGGCAGAGCTTTTTGACTCGCCGTTGGAGGTCGGCGCTGTATGCGGCGTTTTAAAGAGCGCATCAATTATATTTGTTGAGTCCAACGGGTATGAGACCGATGTGCCCGGCAAGAGTGTGGATGTCCATATCAAGATAAAGGATAAGTTTCTTGCAGGAACAAGCGCGGATATGTATCTATGCTATTCTGCGCACAGGTGATTGTTATTGAAGTCGCAAAACCAGAGAAGCAGGACAAAGCAAAATATATTTTCTCTTGGTAAAATATATATATACTACTAAGGATAATTATAGACTTGTGGCTGATATGAATATGCGTTTTTTACAGGCAGTGGTTCTAGGACTGGTTCTAGTCTTAGTTTCTGCAGGTGTTATTGACGTTATTGACCTAAAAGAAGGCGCATTATGGCTTATGGCTCATATTGCATCCCTGATAAGCAACCTGTTCGGTATGAACACAAGATACGATCAGATAGCAATGGAGTCAACACAGGCACTAAGCTGCGCCATTGATACGACGGCACTATGTGATAGTGATCCAGGTTGTACTATGTTCGACAGCGCTTCTTGCAAGACAGGCATGCCTGTTTCAAATGTTATTGCGATGCATGCGCCGAAGCAGGGGCTTATGACTGCAAGAGTGATTGATGTCGCAGATAAGATTACGGGGGCTGCTATTATACCTCCTGCGCCAGGAGCGAACCAGTGTGGTACTGACAAATGCGGGCTGACTGAGTCTACATACAGTACATGCGGAACTGATGAAAGATGCCTGTGGGAAGATTTGCCTATTCCAGGTTGGTGGTGCCAAAAAGATTCGACTTGTTTTGAGCCTAGTGAACGCGCCAGTCCAAGTGCCTTGCCGACAGGTGTCCATTCCAGATGTTTTGGGAGCGACATGCATGTATGCGTTATATGCGGGACAGAGGCGGATCGCACAACTGATAAGAAATGTTGCGAATGCAACTATGGCGGCAATATCTATTATTCCTATGTTCCTAGCAGTAAAAGTTGCAACGGCTGCATTGATTTGTTGGGTATTTGCAGTGATGCCGCAGATTCCAGTGCCTGCGAGGGTAAGACGTCTGTCGCGTCCTGTGCAATGGTAACCGAGCAGGATTCCCGGGATGGTTTTTATTGCGAATTGCTCGGCTTCGAGCTTCCGCAGAAAGTTACGACAGGAGACGGGTATTTTGCCAAGGTTAAAGACTATGGAAAAGCATGGATTGGTGCCATAGGCGAGCCGAGGTACCTTGTATATTATGAAACGTTCCCTCATGGAATTGAGAGCACATGGATTTATGAGCCGACAGACATGATTATTGCTGCTGTTGCCATAGGCGGGATAATGAATATCGGCGGAGGAACACTTAAGGCAGGATGGTCGGGAACCAAAGCAGGAGCTGCAGGACTTGGTGTTGTCAGGAAGGCGGGTATCAAAAGAGCGATAGGACACGCCTTAAAGGAAGCGAAAGGAGCAACTTATGAGCGCCTCAGTTATGAGTATGGTGGTAAAGCAGTGGCTAAAGCAATTACTATTGAGAAGTTTATCCTAAAGAAGCAGGGTGGTTCAGTTATTGGTCTGGATAATGTCCGGCTAGTTATTGATCATACTATGGCAGAACGCATACTTGTTCGTGGGCATACTGGTCAATTTGGCATGTCTGGTGAGCTTACCGCACTGTTTGGGAATAATATAGATGATTTGGGAATAGGTCGATACACTGCTCTTACAGATTTTGCCCTTTTTGTGAGAGGTGGGCGCGAGATTAGTGAGGAAAGCGTTGAGACAATGTTAAAAAAACAGAATATATTACTTAACAATATTCAGATTATGGATATTACAAGTGATTTAAATTTAATTCGCGAGTTGCATGAGGCAGACAGATTTATGAGTCCTGCTGGTAAAACAGCTATTGCTGCTACAATCAAGAAAACTCTGAAAGATGATTCTGCACTAAAAGATAAACTGGAGAAATCATTTGCCAAAGTTTTCATGGAGCATAGAGGCACGAATTCGAAATTGAAAAAACTGAGTTTATATAGAGCAATTAAGCAGGAGCAGAAGGATCTCTATGAAAAGGAGATAGATGATCTTGCAGAGGAAATTTACAAAGATATTGTCCATACAGCAAACCAGTTGCCTGGAGATGTTGCCATCCCGACAACTGCAAAAGGCAGACTGATTCAATATCATAAGGAAGCATTTGATGGCTTTTATAATGCGGGAAGCACTACGCAGAAGACAAGAGAACTTATAGATGAGATAGTGTTCAAAAGAGCTCTTCCAATCACAAAAGGCATAACTATTGGTGGCTCCAACACCTGGTCACTTGATACGCGAAAAGCGCTTATGATGGCGGCAATAGCCGGTGCCTACATTGCAATGGACACAAAAGCGAACCTGCAAAAATACGAAACATGCGGCTCTGGTGGCATGTGCCTGCATTTCCCAGTATTTTTCGGAGATGATAATAATCTGGATTACGGTCTTGGTGAAGAAGTTATGAAAGGACACCTCGAGGGCGGATATGACGGGCTTGTGATGGGTAGACTGCCCGGTGGAAAGACAGATCGACTACATCTTATTTCCCCGTGTAAGACGGATCTGGTTGTTGAGGCGCATAAAAAGGCAGACGGGGTCTGCAAGTGTGAGGAGTATTATCCCGGGGATAAGATATACTACAAGATAAGGAAACGTTCGTGTCTTGTTGATAACAATGGTAATAGAAAATATGACGGCGGAACAGAAGGATATGTTTATACGCTACCTGACGGGACATGTCCGATTTTTGTTGATAGTACTATTGTTCCCGGAGCAAAATGCACGGGTATCGTTACTATTATTGATGACATTGTTATACCTGCGGAAATACCCGATATTGGTCCTTTTGAGTGCGAGCGCTCTCCAAGCGAAAGTATATCTGATGCGCTTGAGCGATGCACAAAAGAGCAGGTCTATGATGATGCCGGTGTTTTAAAAAGTGCATATCGTGAGGGCGGGGGGGATTATAAGTGGACGAGTGGTGCAGCACTCGCTCCAGGATGCCGTGTTGGAGATATAGGGGCTATTGATAATCCAGATTACCTTGCAGAGCCTCTCAATGTGAGGACAAATGAAAACACAGGTGTGCAGGAAACAATTACTGTTTGCAAGAACAGTTGGTCATTGGATTTTTTGA
>QMVA01000016.1 GCA_003660865.1 Candidatus Nanohalarchaeota archaeon
ATCGTAAGGACTTTTAAAGGGATGTCATACTCCTGTTTGTCTGATTTGTCCTGTTTATCTTGTCTGTTATGTCTATCTTGTCTGCCCTCTTTACCCTCTTCACCCTGTTTTGTTTTCAACCATATTTTAACAAATAATCATTATTCTATATGAATCTTTCCTTTTGATAAAAAATTTTGAACAGAACTATATATTCTCAATATTACTACCAGAATATGACAACAAAGAGTACAATGTATAAGATATATGGAGTGTGATGAAAATGAGAGATAGTGAGTTTGCAGGTAGATTTAGGAAAGTACCAGGTATAAAGGTTGAAGGAGCATATTTTTCTAATGGAGATGATGCCCAACGATATGTTGATTTGATAAAAAAAAGCAATGAAATCGAGCCCACCATGGAATCTTTGGGCTATACTTATTTTGCTGATCGAACACCACATGGAAATGTATGTCAGGAATTATTCACGAATCCTGAATTAACCGGTTATGATGTCGCTATGACTCCTTCTATTTTGCTCGAATCTATGCGAGTCGGTAGTTATAGAAGTCATTTTATCAAAGATAAAGGTGGGGACAGGGTCGACAAAGCCGAAATATTTGATATACTTAAGGAGGAATTACTGTCTCTCAATCAGTACAGTGGACCTATTTGATAATTATCATCCTACACTCTAAAGGGTGGGGATTTCTAGCAGCCGAAGTTTAAACTTTCGCTCACAAGAAATCCGCCATCTTTATATTTGGGATAGAGTGAGATTGATATGCAAGAAACATATCGGTTGGTTAATGCTCGCCTACATCCCGTGCCCAAAACGAATGATCTTGCATAACGAGTAGGCATTACCTGAAATGTTGCTGTTTTTAACGATCGGACACTTCCGAAACGACATCAGAAAGCCATTTAGTCAAGACCGCCCACAATAACCCAAAAAACATACCTTTATAAAACCTTACTCTCAACCTTTTATAAGGTATTGATGGGTCCCTCTCAAGTGTCTGAACCGCACGATGAAAAGATGACACCGCAATACTGAAAAGCCCGCATGCGTCAGTATCCTGAAAATAAAGGGATTCATTTGATGAAGCGATATGTTACGTGTGGGCAACATACTTAACGCTTAACAATTCAGGGAAGTACTGTGACAAACAACACATGCCTGGAAATGAAAGTAAAGACAGGCCAGCCAAAATTCAGAATAATCTCTGCCGGCAACCTCTTTCGTGTCGAGCTAAAAAGCAAACCCGAAAAAAATCAGGCAAATATTGAACTTATAAAAATGTTTACCAAAATACTAAAGACCCCTGTTAAGCTTGTTTCAGGCAGAAAATCAAAAAACAAGACAATAAAGATAGAATCCATGACCAAGATTCAGGTATTAGAAGTCCTAAAGGGCAATAAAGAAAATTCATAATCACACACAGATGTTTAATATGGTGGAAATAAAAAACAGATGAAATGACCAACAATATGATTACTCCAAATAAACACAAATTTCTTTATTACCGAGTATGTAAGTTCTTCTACCTGTATAGTTAATGTCATTACTAAATGGACAAACTTAAGACCAAGCCAAACGGCGTTAACTATATGGAAAAGTCATATCGTTCAAAATGTTATGACTTTTACCATGGTTTTTGTCATAAAACAAATACAAAAATAGGTGATTATCATGGCAAAATTAGCACAGACATCAGTAAAATATGTAATAAACGGAAGTTTCGATGCAGAGGGTATTGTCGAAAAACCCGATGTAATCGGGGCATTATTCGGACAAACAGAGGGCCTTCTCGGGGCAGAACTTGATTTGCGCGAACTCCAGAGGACAGGACGTATCGGGCGCATAGAAGTAATAGTAAACACAAAATCAGGGAAATCCACAGGACAGATAGTAATCCCTTCCTCACTTGACAGCACAGAAACCGCACTAATCGCGGCATCCCTTGAGACTATAGATCGCGTAGGCCCATGTAATGCAAAAATCAAAGTAATCTCTGTTGAGGACCTAAGAACTGTTAAACGGAAATATATTATCGATCGGGCGAAAACACTTCTATCAAGTCTGTTAAGCCAGGTTCCTGAAACCGCAGTTGTCGCAGAAGAGCTCATGCAGTCAGTAAGAAGCGCAGAAATAATAAAATACAAAGGCCTCTCTGCAGGAGTTGATGTCCCTACATCAGACAGCATCATACTCTGCGAGGGAAGAGCAGATGTAATAACACTCCTAAAACACGGTATCAAGAACGCAGTAGCAGTTGGCGGCACAGCCATTGCACCGGAAATCATCCAGATATCCAAAGAAAAAGAAATAACTGTCTTCACAGACGGTGATCGCGGCGGCGACATCATCATAAAAGAATTGAAACAAGTTGTAGATGTGGACTTTGTCGCAAGAGCACCTCTGGGAAAAGAAGTAGAAGAATTAACAAAAAAAGAAGTCTTCAAGGCGCTGCGCGAAAAAGTACCGGCAGATCTGGCACAGTTCCTAAAGCCCCTCGGAGCATCAAGGAGCCAAAACTCAAAGATGCCTCTGCGCACAGACAGAAGAGATACCACAGACAAGCCAATGCGCAGAGACACAAGAGACAGCCGTCCGCAAAGGACAGGCCGCTTTGAGCGAAAACCAACAATCACAAAAAAGCCTGTAATCTCTGATGAAGACAAATCGTTCTTCAAAGAACAGATGAACGACCTTGTCGGCACAAGAGCCGCAGCAATATACGACAGCGACAAACAGTTCGCAGGCCGCGTACCTGTAAAAGAGCTATCTACATCAATAAAGCAGGTAGAATCACCGGCAATAGTAGTGATGGACGCAGAACTGGATCAGGATCTGGTAAACATATGCGACTTAGTAGGTGTTTCAGCAATTGTCGGGACAAAGCAGAAAGGAAGCGTGCGCGCAAGAAACGCAAGCGTCCTGACCCTCGATGACCTGTAAACCAGAAAACAACATATACCAAGACAACACGCCAGGCACTATTCATCTAAATCGTGCAAATCAAACAGCATAATGCCTGGCTCCTTTACTTTCTCCTTATCCTTAAAACTTCTTGCAAAAACCACATAATATTCCTTTCTTTTTTCATAATTCCACTCAACATATTTTGCTTTCTCCCGCAGCCCGGCAATTATTTTACCTGCATCAATCTTATCCTGCCATTTACACTCGCAAAAAAGAATCTCCCTCGTCTTCTCATTCAATGCAACCAGATCAATTTCATAGGTATTCCTTCCCTTCTCTCCCCTAAACCGTCCCCATTGCCTGCCGATTCTATCAAAGAAAAACCCAAGTTTACCTGCACTATTTAATTTAATCATAACTTCCCTGCATACTCCCTCAAACCCAAAACCGAAAAAGGAATTAATATCGGTGCCTATCTTTTCCTTTATTCGTGCATAGTTCTTGATTTCATAATTGCTCATATCCCTGTAAATATATCTAAACCAGAACCTGAAAAAATTATCCTCTAAAAAATATCTTCCCTTTTTGCTCTTCAATGGCTTTTTTTCAGTTACAGGCACTTCTTTTACAACAATATTCAACACATTCACAAGATTTTCAATATACGGCGCTAAAGATGTCTCCTTTATTCCTGCATGCTCGCACATTTCTTTTGCCGTATTTTTACCCATCGATATGGCTGTAAGAATCGCATAATATGCCGGCACCTCCCGCCCGAACTCTTCCACCAAAATATCCGGGACTTCATCTTTCAGGGGTGCAAAATCCCTTAACATTAACTCGTCTATAGACGACCTCATGTCCTTGACATTGTGGTCTTTTATCAGGATATAATACATAGGTATGCCTCCATAAACAGAATAAAACTTAATCTGCTCCTCAATATCCGTTATTCCTGAATCTCTCAGGATACTTCTCACAGTATCAAAATTAAAAGGACGCATACTCAAAATATTATGTGCTCTCTTAAACAGCGGCGCCTTTTGTTCAACAAATATTTTTCTGATCATCCCGACAGAAGACCCGCATATTATAAGAAACAATTTCCCTCTATACATGTCCCATGCCTTCTGAATCTGGAAAATGATGCTGGGCACAACATTCAAAAACCACTGAAATTCATCTATCGCTACAATGATTTTCTTTTCTTTTGATACTTCAAACAGCACTTTCAAAAAAGAGTCCCACGAATCAATTTTAACATATTCCGGCAAAGAGAACTCAGAAGAAATAATCGATGAAAACTCAATAAGTAGCTCTGAACTTGTTTTTTTCGGGTTTACAAAAAAATACATTCCTTTTTCTTTACAAAAAAAATGACGAATCAACTCTGTTTTACCGACTCTTCTTCTTCCGCTCAGGACCAGCATAATTTTATGGTCATTGGAAATATTCTCTGCCATTTCAAGTTCTCTCATTTCTTTTTCTCTATTATAGAATTTCATAATCCTCACCGAAAAAAATCATTATAACAATAATAATTATAACAATAATAATCTTTATATATTTGATTGTTCCGGGGAACAGGCAAAATACTACAATCCCTATTTAAAATTAAACCCCAAAATATTCTCTATGGTACAAAAAGACCGCATTATGCGCCTGACCCAAAAACTGATACAGTCACCCTCAGAAAACCCACCCGGCAACGAGCACAAAACAGCAATGATAATAAAAAAAGAACTGGAAAACATAGGCATGAAAGTATCAGTCTGCGAATACGAAAAGGGAAGGCCAAACATAATCGCAATCCTGGAAGGAAAACCAGGGAAAACACTCCTTATAAACACACACACAGACACAGTCCCCGCAGGCACTGGCTGGAAATACTCCCCATTTGAAGGAAAAATAATCGACAACAAAATATACGGCAGAGGCGCAACAGACTGCAAAGGCAATACCGCATCATGCATCGAGGCAATAAGAAGCATAATAGAGGCAGGCACAAAACTAAACGGCACCCTCATCTACACTGCAACAGTAGATGAGGAAACAGGAAGCAAAGAAGGTCTGGAACCATTAATTGAAAAGAAAATAATAACCCCTGACGCAGCACTAATCGTAGACAGTGGCGACTTTAACATAGACATAGCACAAAAAGGCCTGATTCACTTCAAAATAACCACACACGGCAAAAAAGCCCACGGCGCATACCCTGATTTAGGCAAAAACGCAATCCTGACAGCATCAGACATAATCACAAAACTAAGAAAACTAAAACTAAAACACACATCTCACCCGCACCTCAAGCCTCCGACAATCAACATAGGAAAAATCCGCGGCGGCGACAAAATAAACATGGTCCCCGACACCTGTGAAATAAGCATAGACCTGAGATACCTTCCTGGCATGCAAAAAAACACAATAATTTCAGAAATAAAAACCGCAATAGAAACAATAACCGCCGACTACGATCTTGAAATCCTCTCATCAATTGCCCCATACGAAATAGACAAAAACAACCCCCTTGTAAAATGCGTCTATGAATCAACAAAAGAAATAAAGAAAGAAGCCCTGTACACTGGCTCAGAAGGCGCAACAATGGTCGCCCTATTTCAAAATACAGGCATTCCTGCAATAGCAACCGGCTTCGGCATAAAAGAATACATGCACGCAACAGACGAATACGCAAGATTGGACGACCTCACAGACGGCGCAAAAATAATCGAAAAAACAATCATAAAATATCTTGGAAAGGAGTGAAATATATGAAAAACTTACAGAAACTAGCAACAGACGTATCAGACACAATGGGAATATCCCAAAAAGAAAACCCCCACATAAAAAAAGCCATGCGCGACTTCGGCGCAAAATTCATAGACAGACTACTCACACAAAAAAAATTCAAAAAAGAAAACTACACAGGCAAAGAAAAAGAAATAATCGAAAAACTGAAACACCCCAAATACGGCCCACTGGTCTACGAGATCGACAACATCTGCCACACAAAAACAAAAATATCAGAAAACATAAGAATCCGCTATGTTGAAGGCTCACCCGAATGCTACGAACTTGCAAAACTCATCCGCACCATCTGCTTCAAAAGAGGCTGCCACTGCACAATAACCCCCCACGACACAGAAACAGACAAAGAATTCTACACAATAGCCCCAGACAACATCCTCTTTGAACTAAACCCCCTCTCAGTCGCCATAGTAAAAAACACAGACGTAAGCATCTCCATCGGCGACGAAAGCGACCCCAACTGGTCAAAAGGCTTTGAAAAAAGAATCGCCTATGGCTCAACCTCCTTAATGCAATTCAGAAAAATCTACGACCAGCAAAGCATCCGCGGCGCACTACTCGCACTCCCCGTAAAAAGAAAAGAAACCTACGTCCCACAAAAAAAATATAACGATATCTTCTACGAAAGCCTAACCGCAAGTTTTTCAGAAGAAATGAAAACCCTCATAGACACATACGAAAAAAAGCTAAAAAACAAAGAGCAGATAAGAATCACCTCAGACGATGGCACAGACATCACCTTCTCAATAAAGAACCGAAGAATCCTAAGAGACGACAATTACACAGTAGTCGACAAAAAACGAAACGAGATATACAACTTTCCCACAGGCGAAGTATTTGTAGCACCAGTTGAAACCTCTGCAAATGGAAAAATAACTTTCGACTACACAACCCCAAGAGGCTTCGGACTCATAGAAGACCTGACTCTAACATTCAAAGACGGCAAAGTAATCGACGCAAAAGCAAAAGGCGATGGCGCAAAGCGCTTCCGCAGCTTCCTCGACGTAAACACAGGCGAGAAAGACCGTATAGCAGAACTTGGCATCGGCTGCAACCCCAAAGCCCAGTTCGTAGGAACAACAATCGTAGATGAAAAAATATACGGGAGTATTCACATCGCAATCGGGTTCAATCTTGGTCCTTTCCACGGAAAAAATCTTGCATCATCTCATCTTGACATGATAAAAATGATGAAAGGGCGCAACGGCAACGTCTACGCTGACAACAAACTGATCATGAAAAACGGAGATCCTGTTTAAAACAAAGTGATCAAAACAACCCCTGCAATCATAATCAAAGCGCCCAGCAATCTACCCTTGACATCTTTCTCTTTGAAAAACAGCGCGCCCCACAAGACAGCGAACAAAGCATTTGTCCTTTTTATAGATATGACATAAGCGACTAATGTCATGCTTAGAGCGGTCATAATAAATATATGCATCATTGCTGTGAAAAATCCGATAGGCAAAAGCGCTTTTATATTATTTTTAACCTGCGCGGCGCAAGACTGAGATTTCAAAAGCATTACTGGTAAAAGTGTCATCGTTAAAAACAGGTTAAGGGATGCGGTCCAAAAGACCGGCGATGAGTTCATTACACCAATTTTATCAAAATTTGATGTTATGCTCCATATAAACGCCACACAAAGCATCAATCGCGGTCCTTTTTCGTGAAGTAATGCCCTGAATGGCTCAAAAAAACCATCGCGTCTCTTCTTAATATTCAGCATATACGCACCCGTAACAATCAAAATGATTCCAAGAACTCCGAATAGCCCCGGGAATTCACGGACAATAAGCGGCGAGGTAATCAGCAAAAACAGGGGCGTAAATGTAACCATAGGCACAGTAACAGACAAATCAGACAACTTCAGCGCCTTCATATAAAGTATTGTGGTAATAGTGTTTAATCCCCCGCTAAGGAGCAATGCACTCCAAAAACCATCTCCAATTACAGGAATCTCAACAAACAAAAGCAAAGACAAAAGAAAAGGCAGGGCAAAGAACCTCATAGACCATGCCGCAACATATTCATCGATGTTTTTAATGTTGTTGAGCGCTTTTTTAGAAAAAACATCCTTCATTGACTCAGAAAATGCACCCAAAAATGCAAACAAAATCCAGAGCATAATTGTCTAGGCACTTCATCATTTAATAAACTTAGTTGCTATAGCCCCAAAAACTACAGATGCATCCCCGCAAAACAATAACATATTTAAAAAAAGCGCAACAAGTACATCCAGAAACAAAAACGTGAAAAATCATGACAAACAAAAAAGTAGTACTGGCATACTCTGGCGGCCTTGACACATCTGTAATCCTAAAATGGCTTATCAACAAAGGGTACAAAGTAATCTGCTTTGTTGGAGACGTAGGACAAATTGAAGACTTCAAAGAAGTAGAAAAAAAAGCTCTGCAAACAGGGGCAACAAAAGTATACATAGAAGACCTGAAAGAGGAATTCATTACAGATTTCATCTACCCTGCACTTCGCGCAAACGCAATCTACGAGGGAAGATACCTTATGGCAACATCACTTGCAAGACCCGTACTTGCAAAAAGACAGCTTCAGGTTGCAGCAAAAGAAAACGCACAATACGTAGCTCACGGCGCAACAGGCAAAGGAAACGACCAAGTAAGATTCGAACTCACATACTACGCCCTAAATCCCGAGATAAGAGTCATCTCACCATGGAAAGACCCCGTATTCCTAAACGAATTCAAAGGAAGAACAGACATGCTAAACTACGCACAAAAATACAATATCCCTGTAACCGCATCAAAGAAAAAGCCGTACAGCGAAGACGAGAACCTCATGCACATCAGCCACGAAGCAGGAATTCTGGAAGACCCTAACTATGCACCGCAAGAAGACATATTCTCAAGAACAACATCCCCAAAAGACGCGCCAGACACAGAGACAATAATAGAACTCCACTTCAAAAAAGGAATCCCAACAAAAATCATAGACAAAACTAACAGCACAACAAAAACCGCTCCGCTTGAACTCTATACATACCTCAACCATCTCGGCTCCAAAAACGGCATAGGAAGACTGGACATGGTAGAAAACCGATTCATTGGCATAAAATCAAGAGGCGTATACGAAACACCTGGCGCGACAATACTCTGGGAGGCAAAACGCGACCTTGAAGGCATCGCAATGGATAAGGAAGTAATGCACATAAGAGATACACTCACCCCGAAAATATCAGAACTAATATACAATGGCTTCTGGTACTCCGCGGAAATGGAATTTTTAATGGCAGCCATCAACAAAAGCCAGGAACATGTCACAGGAAAAGTAACCTTGTCTCTCTACAAAGGAAACGTCACACCAATCGCAAGAGAATCCCCATTATCTCTCTATGACCCGGAACTATCAAGTATGGATATAGAAGGCGGCTTTGACCAGACAGACTCAAAAGGATTCATAAACATAAACGCAGTAAGGCTAAAAGCATACAGCGCAATACTCAAAAAAACAAAAGATGACCGCGTATGAAACTATGGCAAAAAAAATACACACTAAACAAGCAAGTAGAGGACTTCACAGTTGGAAATGACCATGTTCTGGACCAGAGACTAATAAAATATGACTGCGCTGCATCTATTGCCCATGCGAAAACACTAAAAAAAGCAGGCATACTAAAAGAGCAGGAACTCAAAGACATAGTCAAAGAACTCAACAGCATAATAGGCCTCGAAAAAAAAGGCAAATTCAATATCAAAAAAGAACAGGAAGACTGCCATACAGCCATTGAAGCCCACCTGACAAAAGCACTTGGAGACACAGGAAAAAAAATTCACACCGCAAGATCAAGAAACGACCAGGTACAAACTGCCCTGAGGCTCTACTACAAAGACGAGCTGAATGACTGCAAAAACAAAGCAGAGAATCTTATAAAAATCTTATCAATATTCCGGAAAAAACACAGCACAGTAGAGTTCCCGGGCTACACCCACACAAGAAAAGCAATGCCATCATCCATCATCCTCTGGACAGACTCGTTCATTGACTCTATGAAAGATAACATAAAACTACTAATACACACATCAGACCTCATAAACCAGTCCCCGCTCGGAACTGGCGCAGGATACGGCATTCCGCTTGAGATAGACCGCGAGTACACAAGAAAATTACTTGGGTTCAAGACCCTGCAAAACCCGATTTATGTGCAAAACAGCAGGGGTAAATTCGAGTCAACAATCATCCACTCTCTGGCACAGATTATGTTCGATCTCAACAAGATTGCATCTGACATCATAATATTCACAATGCCGGAATTTGCATATTTCGAACTCCCTGACGAACTCTGCACTGGAAGCTCAATAATGCCGCACAAAAAAAACCCGGATGTTCTTGAATTGGTACGCGCAAGATACCACATTGTGCTCTCATGCGAGTTCCAGGTAAAAACAATGACGGCAAATCTCATCTCAGGCTACCACCGCGACCTTCAACTAACAAAAGAGCCCCCTATGAAAGCTTTTGACATCACAAAAGAGACTTTATCTGTCATGACACTGGTGTTCCAGAATCTGGAAGTGAATGAAGAGCGCTGCAAAAGCGCAATGACAGAAGAGCTCTACGCAACAGAGAAAGCATATGATTTAGTTAAAAAAGGAACTCCATTTAGGGATGCATATAAGATCATTTCCAAGGAATACTGATATTTCGTGGGTTGAAGCGCAAATATCAATCATGTATTTCCTGGCTTTTTCATCGCAATATATACGTTATATTTTAGATGCGATGAAAAATCTTTATATCTTGGGAAGATAATAAGGTAGTTATGTTTTACAGGCACAAAATGCATATTAAGCGCATTGAGCGATTGTCCATATCTATGTTCATTTATACGTTTGCAATTGCGATTGTGTCGCCAGTATATCCTATTTTTATGAGAAATGTTACCGGCAGTGATGCTGCTGTGGGAGTTATTTTCGGAATCACGTCTCTTTTCGGACTGGTTTTTTGCGTGCTGTCCGGGGAGATGATGCAGAAGTACGGCAGGAGGATGATATTGAAGATGGCGCTGGCCACTGTGTGCGCAGGCTATGTGTTTTTGTCGTTTGCAGGAAGTATGTTTGATGTTGTTATTGTTGAAAGTATGAGAAAAATCGCATCTACTGCTGCGTTTCTTATACTAGGTGTGCTTGTGCGCATGTATTCGAGGAAGAATAATCTGGATAATTCTGAGAGTATGTTTTATACTTTCGGGAATCTTGCATGGCTTGTGGCGCCGGCGGTGGGGGGATTTGTTGCACTGAAGTACGGTATGGATGCGATTTTCTATCTTGCGGCTTTGTTTGTTGCGCTGTCGTTTGCTACTCTTGACTGGCGGCATGTGCATGACCGCAGGCCGCAGGGGAATGTCAATTTTCATTATATCAGGGCGTATATTATGCATAAGTCGTTTATGCCGGCGACTTATTATCTTACTTTGAAGTCTCTTGCGCGGGAGGTTCGGAGGTTTGTTCAGAACAGGAATCTTGTGCTGATTTATATGTCCAGTTTTGGATTGTATATGCTGTTTACGATGCAGATGCTGTATTTTCCGTTGATTCTTGCATCGTTTAATGTGAATATGGGAATGATTGGCCTGATGGTTGCGCTTTTGATTTTGCCGCTGATTATTTTTGAGATCCCTCTTACGCGCATGTCGAAGAAAATCAAGACCAAAAATTATATTGTTGCAGGGTTTATGGTGTCGTCTGCTGCGATTACTTTGATTTACTTTTTTTATGGTGTGTATACTATTTTTGCGCTGTTTATGGTGTCTGCGCTGGGGGCTGCGATGATTGAGCCGTTTAAGGATGCGTATATTTTGAAGCATACGCCTGCGCATAAGGTGGATGTGTTTTTCGGCATATATAAGACGTCGCAGTTCCTTGGGTATTTTGTCGCGCCGGTGATTGCGTCGATGACGATTGTGTTTCTCGGGATGCAGGGGATGTTTCTTGTGATCGGACTGATTCTTCTGATTTTTGCAGTGGTTGCGTCGCGGCTTGAGTGAGAAGTAGAGTTATCTGCGCACTGCGCCTGTGTTTTGTGCTGCTTTTTTTACTGCTTCTGAGACTGCGGTTAGTATTGAGGGGTCTTGTGGTGAGGGGATTATGTAATCTTCTTTTAGTTGGGTTTCTGGGATGCAGTTTGCAAGGGCGCGGGCTGCGGCGAGTTTCATGTCTTCGTTTATTTCTGTTGCGCGCGCGTCAAGGGCGCCCCTGAATACTGCGGGAAATGCGAGTACGTTGTTTATCTGGTTGGGGTAGTCTGAGCGACCTGTGCCAATAATTCTTGCGCCTGCTTTTTTGGCCAGGTCGGGCATGATTTCAGGGAGGGGGTTTGACATTGCGAATACTATTGCGTCTTTGTTCATGGTCTTTATCATCTGTTCGGTTACTATACTCGGGGCTGATACGCCGATAAGTACGTCTGCGCCTTCTATGGCGTCTTTCAGGCTGCCTGAGAGGTTGCTTTTGTTTATGGTTTTGCATATCTCAATTTTTGCGGGGTTGAGGTCGGTTCTGTCTTTTGAGATTATTCCTTTGCTGTCGCAGAGGATGATGTCGCCTGCGCCAAGGTTAATGAGTATTTTTGTGACTGCGATGCCTGCTGCGCCTGCGCCGCAGATGGTGATCTTCAGGTCTTTCATGTTTTTTTTGACTATTTTTAAGGAGTTGATGATACTGGCGGCTACTACTATTGCTGTGCCGTGCTGGTCGTCGTGGAATATGGGGATGTCTAGTTGTTCTTTTAGTTGTTTTTCTATTTCGAAGCATCTTGGGGCGGATATGTCTTCGAGGTTTATGCCGCCGAATACGGGGGCGATCTGTTTTACTGTGTTGATTATTGTGTCTGAGTCCTGTGATTCTATGCATATGGGAAATGCATCTACGTCTGCGAATTTCTTGAAGAGGACGCATTTGCCTTCCATGACTGGGATGGCTGCGCTTGCACCGAGGTTTCCAAGTCCGAGAACTGCTGAGCCATCTGAGATGACTGCTACAAGATTGCCTTTTGAGGTGTAATCGTAGACTGAAGAAGGGGTTTTGTGAATCTCTTTGCAGGGCTGGGCTACGCCAGGGGTGTAGTATAGGCTGAGATCTTTTTTTGTTTCAAGGGGGACTTTGCTTGTGATTTCGATTTTTCCTTTGTGTTTTTTGTGCATGTCAAGGGATTCCTGCATTATGTCGCTCATGTCATGCTTATAGTCCGGGAAACCTTAAAAATCTTGCGATGTTATTGCTTTTTTTGATGGTTATTTTGTCTTTGGGTTTCATGTGATGCATTTTTGGGTCATTGTCGCGTATGAGGAGTGCGTCGCCACGGAGTATTTCTATTCTGATTGTTGAGTCGTCGGGAATTACACGGTTTCTTATTCTTTGGTGGGGGTTGTTGAAGCTGATCCCGAGGCCTTTGTCGAATGGCTCGCCGCCTGTTGAGTAGTAGTATGCGGTTGAGCCGAAGGGAGTGGCGACTAGTGCGCCGTCGCCTACTATGTTTTTGTTGGTTAGGGTGTTGTTTGTGTAGAGGTTGAATCGTATTGCTATGCCGGGGTTTTTGTTGTGGATCTGTATTTCGTTGAGGGCTTCCATCGTGGTGTTTTTGTATTTTGCGGTTAGTTTTGTGTGTTTTTTTATGGTGTAGTCTTTTTGGGTTATTTTTGTGAGGATTGTGTCGAGGAGTGATTCGTCGTAGAAGTGGGTTTTTGATGTGTGGCTGCCTTTTAGGGCGACTTTCAGGATGCCGGGGTAGAGCCGTTCTGAGCGGACTAGTGAGCCGTCGCCGCCATAGACGAAGATTATTTCAGGAGTGGATTTACAGAGGGTGAAGGATGCGTTTAGCAGTTTTTGCTCTATTCTTTTTTCTGCTTTTTTGTCGCGGGTTATTACTGTCGCTTTCATTTTTTACACTTCTTTTTGGATTGTTTAGTTATTTGCATTAACGATAGCATAAATCTGTTCTCCGGTATCTATAAACAGAGTAGGTATTATCTTTTTATGGGTCTTGTATTTTGCTATTTCTTCAACTTTGCTTAGATTATAGTAAAGTCATAACTATTTGGACTATATGACTTTTCCATATGATTAAAAATCACTTTATGATTTTTATCATTTTGAAAATTTATACCAAATTTCCAATTTTCGAAATTCGAAATGGGTGAACATTTCGAAAATCCAGCGAATCTTTGAGATTCGCCCGTATAGTTAACGCCTCTTGGTTTATTGGTTCAGTTTGTCCAGTTAGTAACGGCGTAAACTATACTCTTGTGGCTGACTACTTTCTTGTTGACGATTGCAACCATTGATTTGGGTATTTGTCCAAAAATTCTGAGCGGTGATCTCTGCCCCATTTCATATCATCCCAAAACTCTTTTGGCATTTTCTACATTTCCTATCGCCTTACATACTAATAACTTTTTTCAATTATAAATATGTTTTCAATCTAAGTATTATACACAATTCAGCGGGAAATGAGAGTCATGGGGAGTTGTGAATGGTTGAGGGGGGCATAAGTATTTAAGTTATCGCAGCGAAAAATTGGATATAATAGTAATAGATGGAGAGGGATTATATGATAAAGATTGATGAAGAGAAGTGTATGAGATGTCTTGCGTGTGTCAGTGTGTGTCCTACTGGTGCGCTTGAGGAGAAGGATGGTGTGCCTGTTGTGAATGATAAGTGCACTGACTGCGGAAAGTGTATTGAGGCTTGTCCTGCGGATGCTATTAGTAAGTAAAAAAGAAATATGTCTGCATCCGCGGTTGTTCTGACTCTTGTTATGTTCTACTGCGGTGTTTGTTTTTTACCTGAAAATGCCGGATTATGAGGATGCTATCTTTGCCCTAAAAATGATTTTTTTATTTCTTTGTTTTTAAGCAGATTTTGAGTTTTGCCTTCCAAGAAAATCTTTCCTGTTTTAAAAACGTACCCCCGATGGGTATGAAAATTTTTTCCGTGAAAATAGGTATATTTTGGTCATTTCAACGGCAAATTCACCATGTTTCTACCTCTCTCTGAGTTAAGGCCACAACCCATACAAAAATCACGATGGATTTTACAATATCCA
>QMVA01000017.1 GCA_003660865.1 Candidatus Nanohalarchaeota archaeon
GATACTGAACTAAAAACTCTGGAAAAAAAACTACAAAAAAGAGATCAGCTGATTAGCGACTACATAAACCTCATCAAGCGCTCACAAGCTGACTTCGAAAACTACAAAAAAAGAACAGAAAAAGAGCGCGAATACGCATCACAAAGAGAACTCGAAAAACTGGTATCAAATCTCCTGCCAATACTCGACACTCTTGAGCGCGCACTTGTTGCATCAAAAAAGAACCACGACCTTGAATCATTAATCAACGGCATAGAGATGACACAAAAAAACCTGTGCAGCATCCTAAAAAAAGAAGGCTTGGAAAAAATAGACTGCATGGACAAAGAATTCGACCCGAACATGCACGAAGCAATAATAACAATAGAATCAAAAGACCGCAAAGATAACACAGTATGCGAAGAACTTGAAAAAGGATATACTTTCAAAAACAAACTAATACGGGCATCAAAAGTAAAAGTAATAAAAAACGAATAATAACAAAGGTGTATTAAATCATGAAATCTTTGTTCAATTGGACATGATTTCAAGCTTTTTTACTTATATAAAATAGAGGTGTATTAAAATGGCAAAAACAATAGGAATAGACTTGGGAACAACCAACACATGCATGGCAGTAATGGAAGGCGGCAAGCCGACAGTCATCCCCAACGCAGAAGGCAACAGGACAACCCCGTCGATAATCGCATTCACAAAAAAAGGAGAACGCTTAGTAGGCCTCACAGCCAAGAGGCAGGCAGTGACAAACCCCGAAAACACACTATTCTCAATCAAAAGGCTGATTGGTCGCAAATTCACAGACAAAGAAGTCCAGAAAGACATAAAGACAATGCCCTTCAAAATAACAGAAGCAAAAAACAAAGACGCATGGGTAACTGTATCTGGCAAAGACTACTCAGCACCGGAAATATCTGCAATGATACTCCAGAAACTAAAAAGCGATGCAGAGGCATATCTCGGCGAAAAAGTAGACAAATCAGTAATCACAGTCCCGGCATACTTCAATGACTCACAGAGACAGGCAACAAAAGACGCAGGAAAAATCGCAGGCCTCGAAGTCCTAAGGATAATCAACGAGCCCACAGCAGCAGCACTTGCATACGGCCTCGACAAAAAGAAAGACGAAAAAATCGCAGTATTCGACCTTGGTGGCGGAACATTCGACATATCCATACTCGAACTCGGCGACGGCGTCTTTGAAGTGAAATCAACAAACGGCGACACCCACTTGGGTGGCGACGACTTCGACCAGAAAATAATCCACTTCCTTGTAGAAGAATTCAAAAAACAGGAAGGCGTAGACCTGTCAAAAGACAAAATGGTCCTCCAGCGCCTCAAAGAATCAGCAGAAAAAGCAAAAATTGAGCTTTCGAGCGCGCAGGAAACAGAAATAAACCTTCCATTCATAACATCCACAGATTCAGGTCCGAAGCACTTCAACTACACCCTGACAAGAGCAAAACTGGAACAACTCACAGAAGATCTTGTAGACAAAACAATCGCACCCTGCAAACAGGCCCTCAAAGACGCAAACCTAAAGACATCAGACATAAACGAAGTAATACTAGTCGGTGGACAGACAAGGATGCCTGCAGTCCAGAAAGCAGTCCAGCTATTATTCGCAAAAGAACCCAACAAAACCGTAAACCCGGACGAAGTAGTAGCCATCGGCGCAGCCATCCAGTCAGGAGTCCTCTCAGGCGAAGTAAAAGACGTACTGCTCCTCGATGTAACCCCGCTGTCACTCGGCATCGAAACCCTCGGAAGTGTCTTCACAAAACTAATCGAGAAAAACACAACAATACCGACCAAAAAATCACAGGTATTCTCAACAGCAGCAGACAACCAATCCGCAGTAACAATCAATGTCTTACAGGGAGAACGCGCAATGGCTGCTGACAACCACCCACTGGGCAGATTTGACCTCATAGGAATCCCCCCTGCACCAAGAGGTATACCACAGATTGAAGTTACATTCGACATAGACGCAAACGGCATAATCCACGTCTCAGCAAAAGACCAGGGAACAGGCAAAGAACAGACAATATCAATCAAGCCCGCATCAGGCCTCTCTGAAGAAGACATTAAAAAAATGGAAGAAGAATCAAAAAAACACTGCGACGAAGACAAAAAGAAAAAAGAATCCATAGAGACAAGAAACCAGGCAGAAAGCATAGTCTACACAGCAGAAAAAACCCTAAAAGAACACGGCGACAAAGTAGACAAAGACACGCAGGAAAAAATAAATAAAGGCATAGACACCCTGAAAGAGACACTGAAAGACGAAAAAGCAGACGCAGAAGCAATCAAAAAGAACATAGAAGAACTAAACGCCACAATCTACGAACTGACCACAAAAATGTATGAGGACGCGCAAAAACAGGCACAAAAAGACCAGGAAAAGCCGGAAACTGAAAAGAAAAAAGGCGAAGAAGAAGTGGTCGACGCTGACTACAAAGTAGAAGATGAAGATAAGGATAAAGACAAAGGCGAAAAGAAATAAAACGCCTTTTCCTTTTTTATTTTTATCATAAACTTATTTATTAACCAAAACACACAACTTTACTCTGTGAAATAAATGACAAAAAAAGACTACTACAATATCCTCGGCGTAGACAAAAACGCATCACCAGATGAAATAAAACGCGCCTACCGTAAACTTGCACGAAAATACCACCCTGACGTCAATCAGGACGACAAGGGAGCAGAAGCAAAGTTCAAAGAAATCAACGCAGCATTTGAAGTACTCGGCAACCAGCAAAAAAAAGCCCAGTACGACCAGTTCGGCCACGCTGCATTCCAGCAGGGAGCAAGAGGTGGAGGCGGCTTCCAGGGCTTCAGAGGTAGTGGCGGCTTCTCATCCTTTGAAGATATCTTCAGCAGCAGCGGCTTTGACGACATATTCAGCGCATTTACAGGCATGCGAGGCGAAGAGACACAAAGACGCTCAGCACCCGGCGCAGACCTCAGGTACGATATCACAATCACCCTTGAAGAAGCATACACGGGCATCACCAAAAAGATACAAGTTCCCCGATTCGAAAAATGCAGTGCATGCAATGGCACAGGCGCAAAAAGCGGCACAGCCAAAAAAACATGCGATAAATGCAACGGGAGCGGTAAGGTCAGGCAAGTAAGGCGCTCATTCTTAGGACAAATTGTCACAGTTGGCATATGCGATAAATGCAGGGGCAAAGGCACAATAATAGAAACCCCATGCCCGGAATGCAACGGAACCGGCAGAGTCAAAAAAACAAGGACACTCGACATAAAAATACCCGCGGGAGTAGACAATGACTCACACCTGAGAATGGCAGGCGAAGGTGAAGCAGGCATGAACGGCGCTTCAAGTGGAGACCTATACATCGTAATCCATATCAAACCACACGACATATTCGAACGCTACGAAAGCGATCTCTACTGCAAAACCACAATCGGAATTGCACAGGCAACACTCGGCGATGAAATAGAGATACCGACAATCAAAGGGAAAGCAAAACTGAAGATACCTGCAGGAACACAGAGCCATACAGTATTTAAACTGCGCAATCAGGGTATGCCTGATGTCCATGGCAGGGGCAAAGGCGACCAGTTTGTGAGAATTGTTATAGAAATACCTAAGACAATGACAAAAAGACAAAGGCAGCTAATGGAAGAATATGCAGTGGAAACAAAACAAAAAGCTACTGTCGGCAAAGGCTTCTTCGACAAGATGAAAGAGTACTTCTAGCTTAAAAATACCTAACCTAACATCCATAATTTTCACACCCGCTAAATAGTTTCCGGACACGACACATATACTTGGATAACGAAAACTACATAAACCTATCACACACATAAGTTTACTCATATAAACAGTACTCCAGACATATCAGATAATAGATACAGTGCCTATTTACATATTCAATAAAAGCAGTCGAGGTGTCAAAATGGCAGAATATACAATAAAACTAAAACCCCCTGAACAGATGGACCTAACCATTACAGGAACAGAATCCCAGCAACTCAAGCTAAACCCAAAAGAATTCCAGCAAATAACAGTAGACTACGAAGGAGACACCCTTATCTTCCAGGGCAAGAAAATAAACGCAGTAGCATCACTGAAATGTATCTCAGATGTATTCTGGATGATACTATCCCTCACATCCAAAGGATTCAATGTAGAGCCCAACGAGCCGCTTGAAATGCTAAAAAAACTAAACCTCAAATGAGACAGAAGGCGAATACAAATGAAATGCAAATTCTGCAAAAAAGACCTTGGTGATAAGCAATGGAAATATTGTCCCCACTGCGGCGAAGAACTGGCAAAAAAATCGATATACTCATATGGTATGCAGGACGTCACCAGTAAAATGCTATCAGGCATCCAGAGAATCCTGATGAGAAAGCTGTTTACCACCCTTGCACAAGCAGTCAAACAAAGCGAAGGCGCAAACACAGGCAGTTTCAGAGTAAAAGTGATATCTTCTAAAAGACCAATAGCTCAGGCCACAAAACAAGCAACCGTGCAAACACCGGACATGACCACAGCCAGTAAAAGACCAATCCCAAAAGAAACAATAGAGCCCAAAGCAGACATCACAAAACTACCAGGCAAACTAAAAATAAACATACCCTTACCTGGCATAGAATGCATGGACGACATAGACATCCTCAAATTCGAAAACTCATGCGAAATACGCGCATACACTAGAAACAAACTATACTTCAAAATAATCCAGACACCTCCAAACCTGTACCTAAATGAAAAAAATCTCGACAACGAAACACTGCTTCTGGAATTCACCAGATAATAATATATACCAGAAGCAACAAAGAAACAGGTATGAAACATAAGACAACAATAATAATACTTGTACTGATTCTCTCAGTTTTCTTTTTGATACATCCTGCCTTTGCAAAAATGAAAAAGAAAGGCGTCATGTGGGTAGATGAAGAAAGTGGCGCAGTTGCAATTGACCCGACCGAACTTGGTGGTACCGTTACAGATTCACTCGAAATAGCAATTGAAGGTATAGCTTTTGAATATACAAATATCAGTGATTTTGTGTTAGTGCCAAACGACGGCAAACCCTCAATGGTCCTCATATTCAACAAAGGAAGTACAGAATCAACTTTATATATAGACAACGATGCAAAAGAGCTTCTTGACAGCAAAAAAAACAAAATCGAAATCATCGGAGCAAGTTCATTAAAAGTGAAAAAATCAGACCTCAAAAAAGCCCCTGAAACAGAAATATATGAAATCGAAGTCAAAGACAACAACGGCAAAAAAAACCTTAAAAACGCAATCGACAACGAACTCGTGACAGGAAGTAAAGTAATATATCCCCAGATATCCGGTCCATCCACAAATGCAAAAGGATCCACTGTGATAATAAAAAAATCAGAAGACATAGGGCTATTCGACATAAAAAGCATCAATGATTTCATGCTATGGATCAACCTTAAATTCGACATGAACCTGAAAAACGAAGAAAAACTAATACTTCAGGATGGAATATTTGCAACACTTGAAAAAGCTGTTGAGGACAACACAGCATCAATTCCAGGTGAAAGCACAGAATCAGAGCAGGTAATTTCGGAAAACACATGCGTCGCAATTTAAGAGAAAAACTCTGGTTAGAAATAACATATTCCCAGATGATAAAATGCAACATCCTCCATATTTAACAGCATTGATATTCCTGACAATAACAGCAACATTAATCCACACAGTCCATGCTGCAGGTCCTGCAATAACCATCATATCCCCAAAAACAGCACGATGCAAAACAAATACAATATGGGCAAATGTCACCCTCGATACAGATGGCTCATGGTGCAAATACTCACTTGACGACAAGCCAAACCTCTCCCTGGACAGCGGACCTGTCAACTGGAGCGCACTTTTAAACATAGAAGACGGGGTCCACAACATCACATACTTCTGCAGCGATTTAGATGCAAATATAAACCAATCCCGATATCACTACATGATGATTGACACCACACCGCCACAGGTATCCATTGAAATCACCCCTAACCCAGTAGAATCCTTCAAAAACATAAGACTTCAGATAAACTGCTCAGACGAAGTATCCGGATGCGATACTGTTAACATAAAAATACCATTTGCAGACTGCTTAACAAAGATGAGCGAGGGCACCCTATATGAAGTAACCACACCTTACTGTACAGCACAGACTTACGAATACCATATTCACGCCACAGACCACATGGGCAATACCAACTCAAGCGTGGAAGGGACCCTAACCGTCAAGAAAGCAGACGGCTGCGACTGCGTCTCAAACACAGAATGCATGAACACTCCTTGCGTACTTGGAAAATGCATGAAAGCAAAAGATCCATCACTAAAGTTCTATTTCAGCAACTCAGAAACAATTGAAACAGGAAACCACTGGACACTCATACTATGGCTGAAGAACAACATGGACACAGATGACACAATCAAGCTTGAACTTACAGGAATACCAGAAAAAATCGAATACTGGTCATCCTTTGAGAACAACAAAAAAAGCATTGACATCAGGCTCGGACCACAGGAAGAAAAATTTACAATCATAAAAACATTTGCAGGCAAAGTCGGAACATACAGACTGCATGTGGTCGCAAAATCATTATCAGTACCAACATATTCCAACCACACAACTAAACAGGTAAATATTGTGGAGAAAAAAGACCCCGAACCATTCTCAAGAACCCCGGGACTGAACGCCATAAGCTATATAATAGCCATTTTGACAGGTATTCTAGTCATGCAAAAAAGAAAATCAATCTGAATCAAATCTACTTAACTTCTTCAGTCCTCTCAACAGACCCGAAAATATCATCCAGAGACTGCTTTCCATACTTCACAACCTTAACATTTACCTGTGTCAGATCACGCGAAACAGTTGCCCCGCAAACAGTCTTCCGTCTCCTTAAGCCCTTCAGTTTCGACCTCATACCCTGCCCATGGGAAAGAAGAACCGGCTGAACAGAAGAACCAAGAACACCTCTCTTCATCGGAAATCCGCCCTTACCTGAACCACCGGTAACCTTAAGCTTATACCCGGGAACATCAATAATACCACCATCAAAATCATCCGTAATCTTAAGATCGGCAAGCTGCGATACCTTAGACGCATCCACTTCCTTCTGATAGCATTTCGCTTTTTTCGTATCCGCTATTACAAATTTTATTGCCATATTCATTTCACCAAAAAATCATCTTATCATTCAATTAATACTCAACTCAAAATCGCCCAAATCACTTATAATCCGAACATCCAAATATTACTATATAAGCTTTATAAATGTTATTGGAAAAAATCAAAAATACATATATACCAGCACAACCAATTAAACATATGAACACACTATCCATGCTCGCACTCATACTCATTGTTTCGCGCATCTTTGAAGAGATATCCGAAAGATGCAAAAATCCCGCACTACTTGGAGACATACTGGCTGGCTTCCTCTTAGGCCCCGCAGTACTCAATCTGGTTCATACAAACGGCACACTCGAATTCTTTGGCCTCATCGGCGTCATCTTCATAATGGTACTCGCAGGCATCGAAGTAAATCTCAAAAAAGCAGAAAAAGTATCATTCTCAGCCGCAATAATTGCAATCCTCGCAGTTGCAGTACCAATGTCCATGGGCATAGCAACAGCACTCCTCTTCAAAATGAACATAATCGAAGCAGTTATCATAGGTATCTCTCTATCAATAACTGCATCAGCAGTCGTCGCTGAAATCCTCGAAGAACTAAAAGCAATAACTACAAAAGTTGGAGAAACACTCATAGTCGCAGGAATCTTCGACGATATAATAGGGCTTATAAGCATAACAGTACTCCTGTACTCCGTTGAAAAAGCACCCCTTAACACAAGCATCTTCAGCTACTTCACAAACATTGCACTATTTTTCATAGTATCAGCACTCATCGGATACTACATATTTCCCAAACTGATGGAACACACAGACAAAATGAAAAGCCCACAGGCAAAATTCTCCGTTGCTCTCATACTCATACTTACCTTCGTCGCTTTCGCAGACATAGTCGGCATGAGTGCCATAATAGGTGCCTTCATAGCAGGACTCGCCCTCAACCACTACATGAACAGGAAAGACAAAACGGGATTCGAAAAAGACATCAAGGCAATGTCAGAAGGATTCATGACACCCATATTTTTCGTACTTCTGGGCGCCTCCATAAACATCACAGGATTCCATAACAACGCCCTCTTCTTCATCGTCATCATCACAATAGCACTCACAGGAAAACTCATTGGCGGGGCAATCGGCGCATACATAACCACATATAACACAAGAGAAAGCCTCGCAATCGGCAGCGGCATGGCAACGAGAGGCACCGTAACACTCGTCGTTGTCCACATAGCCCACATATTAGCAAACGAAAATCCAATACTCGTCCCAAACATAGAACTAATAGGTTCAACAATAATCGCAAGCGTCTTCTTCGTAAACCTCATAAACATTCCCTTGCTGAGATTCAGTATAAACAACATCAAAAAAAGAGAACAGCAAAAAGACATAAAAACCCTGAAAAGACATATAAATAATCAAACACAAAAATAAACTAACAAGTAAAATCCAATATCATAACAACTACCGTGTGCACACTATGGACACAGAAATCATCATTCTGACAATACTCATCATACTCTCAGGAACATTCTCCGGCATAGAAACCGCTATCTTTTCACTCAATGACATCAAAGTAAGAAATCTCGTAAAGCATGGCAAAAAAGGCGCAAAAACACTAAAAAAACTAAAAGAAAACCCCCACAAACTACTCATAACAATACTGGTCGGGAACAACCTTGTCAACGTAGGCGCATCTACACTCGCAACAGTGATAGTCACTAATGCTCTTGGACCATCATCTGTAGGTCTCAGCCTCGGGATAGCCACAGGACTGATGACATTCATCCTGCTGGTCTTTGGAGAGATAACCCCTAAAGCATTTGCGCACCAGAACGCTGAAAAAATATCACTGCTCTCTGCAAAGCCAATCAGCATCCTAATGAGATTTCAGTCACCCGGCATCTGGCTCCTGGAAAAAATAACAGGATTCATAATAAAAATGATGGGCAGCGAACCACAAAAAGGAATAATAACTATCGACGAACTCTGGACAACAATATCTGTAGGTGCAGAAGAAGGCATCATAAAGAAAGACGAGGAAGAAATGATACACAAAGTATTTGACTTCGGCAGTACCTCAGTAAGGGAAATCATGATACCAAGAACAGATATGTTCTGCCTCAAAGCAGACACAAAGATAAAAGATGTCCTGAAAATCATCCCTGAAAACAGGTACACTCGAATACCTGTCTACATGGAGCGCCGCGACAACATAATAGGTATACTCTACGTAAAAGATATAATAAAATTTATTGGAAAAAAAGACGATGTATATATCGAAAAAATATTGCGTCCCCCATTTTTCGTTCCTGAGACCAAAAACCTGAACCTGTTATTGAAAGAATTCAGAAAAAAAAGGACTCATCTGGCACTCGTTGTTGACGAGTCAGGTGGAGTCGCAGGCCTGGTAACCCTTGAAGATGTCCTCGAAGAGATAGTCGGCGAAATTTACGACGAAACCGATGCAAGAGAGACACTTATCAAACCCACAAAAGACAAAAGCTTCGAAGTCGAGGGAAAGACAGAAATAGATGAGATAAACAGAATCCTGAAATTTGACCTGCATGAAGAACATTTCAATACAATTGCAGGCTATGTAATCCACAAGCTCGGAAGAATCCCGAAAAAAGGCGAAAAGTTCAGGTTGGACAAGATAGACATTATAGTTCTCGATGCTGATGACCAGAAAATAAACAAACTAGAAATAAAACTCACCGGAACAAAGACAAGCAACGGTGGAACCAATTAAAAGAAAAACAGACATATCTAAACTAAAAACACCGCTACTATCACTCATTCTCCTCACAACACTAGCAATTCTACTATTCACATCAACAGAAACAAACAACTCTATCCCCTACATCACACGCAATCCTGCAGTTGCAGGCACATTCTACCCTGCATCAAAAACCAGCTTGAAAAACACAATCAAGACATACTACAAAAACGTAAAAGACAGCACTCCAAAAGACGTATATGCAATAATCGTACCCCACGCAGGATATGTATATTCCGGGCAGACTGCGGCTTTTGCATACAAAAACATACCTGACAAAGAAACAATACTCCTGCTCGCTCCAAGCCACCACATATACTTCCGCGGCGCATCAAT
The DNA here is from genome assembly GCA_003660865.1 of Candidatus Nanohalarchaeota archaeon. GTDB lineage: Archaea > EX4484-52 > EX4484-52 > EX4484-52 > B79-G9 > B79-G9. The sequence continues at coordinate 10,270 of QMVA01000017.1, forward strand.
TGCAAATGTAACTCATTACAAGACCCCCCTCGGTGAAATAAAACTATCAGAAAAAACAGGCAGTATTAGACAAGCCCTGAACAAAGCCAGTCTCCTATACACAGGAAAAAACCCGCACAAAAAAGAGCATGCAATCGAGGTACAATTACCGTTCCTGCAGGTTGGTCTCACAGGTTTTGAGATAATACCAATATTGATAGGCAGCGCCACAGACTACACAGACACAAAAAAGATAGCAGACATATTGAAAAAATACACAGACAAAAGCACATTGATTGTTATAAGCTCTGACTTCACACATTATGGTCCCAGATACAATTACATCCCATTCACAGAAAACAAAGAAGAAAACATAAAAAATCTGGACTATGGAGCTCTGGAGCACATAGAAAAAAAAGACCCTGAAAGCTTCCACAACTACATCCAAAAGACAGGCGCAACAATTTGCGGCAGCAAGCCCATAACCATACTCCTTGAAATGATTCAGGAAAACGAGCCAGGCCTGAAAGGCAAACTCATGCACTATGACACATCCGGCCGCATCACAGGCGACTACACAAACTCAGTAAGTTACATATCCTACATCTTCTACAAAGATAACACCCTAAACAAAGAAGAACAAAAATATCTCACAACACTTGCAAGAAACACACTTGAATCATACCTGAAAGACAAAAAAACACCGAAAATTAACAAAAATGTGTTATCTGAAAAACTAACACAAAAAAGCGGCTGTTTCGTAACTTTAACAAAAGACAGCCAACTAAGAGGATGTATCGGTCACATACTTGCACAAAAGCCGCTCTACCAATGCATAATCGACAATAGCATCAGTGCAGCAGTACGCGACTCCCGCTTCAGCCCGACCACATACGACGAACTTGACGACATTCATGTGGAAGTATCTGTATTGTCTATACCACGGGTTCTTGAGTTCACATCACCAGATGAACTTCTTGACAAATTGACACCTCTTGAAGATGGAGTAATCATCAGCTACGGTTTTCACAAGTCCACCTACCTCCCACAGGTCTGGGAGCAGCTACCAGACAAAGTTGAATTCCTAACAAGCCTCTGCAAAAAAGGCGGCGCACCAGGCGACTGCTGGAAAAAAGAAAATGTAAAGATAGAGACATATCAGGCACAAGTATTTTGGGAATGAAAAGAGATACATTACTTGTATTTGACCACTCTCAGTACCATTACACATACTAAACAAAATTAAGACTTTAGAATTGTCCTTAATCTAAAAACAGCTAAAAAAATTAGAGCACCCATATCCAATAAGAAAAGATATTTATATTTCGAAAGGACGCTTGTTGAATCAGGCGAACCATATTGATCAGATGAGGAGCTATACTTTAATTTTAAAACCAAGTCCTCATTATAAATATTTGCATCAATATCGGGTATGAGGAATTTTTCCGTGAAAAGTACTTTTTTTTGATAGTCTAAAACACACATTGTCAATAACCCCCAGTCACCGCTCCCTTCGGTCGCTATAGACTGGGGGCATGACGCACTTCTGTCTATACAGCAAAGTTAGAAAGCGTACTTTGCGAAGCAGGCAAAGTTCTTTTGAAAAGTCCCTTCTTGAAATATCTCTGTTTGCCAACATACCTTTGGACCGATGTCCTGTCTCTTCCAATGCTGTAAAAATACTTGGTTTGCGACCAAAGTCCAGAACCCCAAAAATAGGTTTTTTTGATCTGGGGAAACATTTCAAGAAGTTTACGACCTGTTGTACCCTTTACTTTTTTGCAAACATCAGGCAGACTCCAATTAGTCCGAGCCCTTCCAAGTAGAGGACATGGTGATGGCCTTTTTGCACATGCAGGTCTGATTTGTAGATTGTTATGACCAGAAGTATCAATGAGGCAATAAGGAATCTTAGGAAAATCAACAGGATTGGGGGAACAGTTATCAGAAGAATCTTTGTAATGGGAAACATTGTAGCCATTAAGAACATGCTTAATACTAGAAGCATATGGATGCTGATGTTGTCCTTTTTTTGTTTTTTTGCCATGGGTATATTTTGGGTGGATGATGTATTTAATTATTGTGGTCTTTGAGGTGGTGAATGTGCTCAATTTGGTGTTGGTTTAGTTTGGAACAGTGGATACATATATAAATATAAGTTACTTATTAGTAGTTATGGATGACGGAATTGTAGAAGAGCATTTAGATAAAATAATGTGGAACGGAGAGTTTAACTTATATTCCTGGGTTTTGAAGAAGCTTGAAGGGGAAATTTCTGTGGAATTATTTGGAAAGATTAAGGGAATATATGATGATTTATATGAGATGTATTTGAAAAATAGGAATAATTTAGATAAGACTGAGTTGGACAAACAGTTAGGCAATCTTCATGATAATTTTGAGGAAGTAACTTTGATAGACCCTGATGATAAGTATGGATTTGCTTTTCAGGATGATGAGTGTGAAAGAATCACTGAGCTTGTTGAGGAGAGATTATCTCAAAGTGATTTGTCGGCATTGTCAAACATAGCATTTGAGAATTGGAGGAAACATTGTAAACTTGGAGATCCGAAAGAGATTTATTTTGATGATGATGGGAAAAGAAGAGGAGAGGTATATGTTCCACATATTAGTCATGCTAATGATTTTTTTGGGAAGGAGATTTATAACCGTTTTAAGGAAAAGATACAGGCAGGAGATGAAATTAGAGTTCTTGATCTTGGTGCGGGAACCGGCGGAACTACAGAAGCGATAGTGAATTGGGTTTATACTTTGGCAAAGAATGATGAAAAGATTGATGAGTCTAAGCTAAAACTGAATATTATTGGTGTTGAGTTTAATCAGAATTTGGCATCGGATTTTGAAATTAAGGCAAATAAATTACGTGAAAAATACAAGGGAGTTCAGATAGAAGTCATGGGAGGGGATATGGCACAATATGTCTCTCAAATCGCACAGGGAGATAGGCGGTTTGATGCTGTTGCGGCATCTTATTCTATACACCATCTTAAGAGAGAGACAAGGCAAGAGTTGATGGATAATGCTTATGAATCATTAGTTGATGGGGGTGTTTTTCTTAGAGCTGATCCTAATGGCGGAAAGTCAGAGATTAATAGGAAATACTTTAATTTCACTGATGAGGGAACATTTGCAAGTTTTGATACTGGTGATGTCTCGGCAGAGGATTTAACAGGTGCGGGATTTGAAGGGATTGATGTTTTGAAGGATGCGTTATATAAAAACAGATTGAATCAGTTATTGGGTTCAGATGTTGTTGATAGTCTGGTTGCAGACTATAGGGAGAACAAGGGTTATATTTCTGTAGGTATAAAAGGAAATAGGGTGGTAGAATAAAAATAAAACGCCAGCCTGATTGGCAACCACTCCCAAATGCAATAGATTATTAGCTACGATTACAGATTATGAGCCTGTGAAATATCTCTCATACAGTTTATTTCCAAGTTCACATATTGGACTGTCTTCCTGGAGACCGCCGAAAACTGATGGAATCATTGCTTTAACATTTGGAACTTTGGGAGTAGTAGTACTCATTCCATATCTCTCTAACTGATGTACATCAGTCATTGATAAAAACATTGTCGTGTTTAAAATAAGAGCAGACAGGATAAAAAAGGGTCTTGCAGTGAAATTCAGGTTTGATGATACTAAAAAAATATATTATCCTTCCGGAACCACAAATACATGGAACAATATAGATCAGGACTATAAAGAAGTAGATTTCTGCCCAGTTTGAGCGACCGAAGGGAGCGGAAACTGGGAGCTATGTTAATTACGTTTTTTAAGAATAGATGCTAAATTCTTCTAGAGGCAGAGTTAGAACCTAACTTCGCCAGTTTGATAAAATAAAGGTCACATCACTCTCATAGTACTATTGAGGTGATATCTATGAGAGAAAATGTAACCTTCCCCGTAGGGAATGTATCTTTATTCGAGAAA
>QMVA01000018.1 GCA_003660865.1 Candidatus Nanohalarchaeota archaeon
AAACAAATTTGAATCATTTTGCTCTGAAGGCAAAGATTTATTTGAAAGCTGCAAAAGCGGCTTTTGAAGAATTGCAGGAACTTAAAATTGTTCATGAAGTTGGAGGTTTTGCGTAAGGTGAGTGATTTATATGAAATTAATGCGGTCTATAATTTGACGATTAACTATATCATGATTTCTGTTTGTGTGCGGACGATATGTTTTTATTTATTGGGTTGTATACTGTGGGATATAGTCTTGTTGGCCTTTTGGGGTGGTTGGTGTATGAATGCTTTTCGGATGTCTTTTTGTGTGCTGTTTGGGTTAGCGGCGCTTTTTGGTTGTTTTTCAAGTGCTTTTGCTGTGCACGTTGAAAGCGCAGATAAGTTTGTTCTTGCGGCAGGGGATGTTGTGGCTGATGATCTGATTGTGACGGGTGGAGAGATTGTTATCGAGGGTACGATTGATGGTGACCTTATTGCTTTTGGCGGCAATATTGTTGTGTCCGGTGATGTGTCCGGTGATGTGCTGATTGCAGGGGGGACTATCAAGGTTACGGGTGATGTGGCTGATGATGCGGTTCTTGCGGGTGGCGATATTGAGATTTCTTCTGATATCGGGGATAATCTTTTGGCAGCTTGTGGGAGTTTTAAGATGGGTGAGGATAGTTCTGTTGGCAGGGATGCTATTCTTGTTGGCAGTGATGTTAATGTTTCTGGTGATGTTTCGCGCAATCTTTTAGTGCATGGGTCTATTGTTGAGATTGACGGTTCTGTTTTGGGGAATGTTGTTATTGATTCAGAGCGAGCGCCGCGGATTCTTGCGGGTGCTGAGATTGTAGGGGATGTCAATTATACCTGTGAGTATGATATTGTTGTTGATGAGGGGGCTTCTATTGTTGGGTATGTGAATAAGAAGATTCCGGATGAGGGACGCCAAAGGAGTGATCTTGAGAAGTTTAATGCGCGGCTTTCAGGGTTTTTGTCTATTTTTGCTGTAGGATTTTTGCTTGTGCGGATGCTTCCTGTGTGTACGCGCAATGTGTGCAATAATCTGAAGAAGTCCGCGCTGAGGTGCGGCTTGTGGGGGGCTGTGGGGCTTGTTATTGTGCCTGTTATGGGGTTGTTTTTGGTGATAACTATTGTGGGGCTGCCGCTTGCACTGATGTTGTTTTTCGGGTATCTTCTAATGATATATGTGTCGAAGGTCTATGTCAGTGTTTTTGTGGGTAAGTTTATTTTGAATATGACTGGCAGCAGGAGTGATTCGCTTGTGTGGATGCTATTCTTCGGGCTTCTTGCGTTTGAGTTGGCTGGGCTTGTGCCGGGGGTTTCAGGGTTTGTTTCGCTTTTGGTGCTTGTGTTTGGGTTCGGGGCGATTATGCTTACCAAGAAGGAGATGTATGCCCAGTTCAGGAAGAAGAAGCTTGTGTAGGTTTTTATGTTGTGGTTGGATTTTTTTTCCAGAATCAGGCTAAACATTTATAAACTTGATGTGTTAAGTTTAGTGTGGGTGCAGCGATAGATAATATAAGAAAATCTTGTTGCTGACACATCAACTGAAAGGTTGGTTAGCACTGTATTCTTTTTTACATAATGCATGGATAAGGATGTTGGAGCTTGTGACCGTTTGATATAATGAAGTTAGGTGATTTGTATGGCACAGAGAGAATTGTTGGTTCCGTTGAATGTTTATTTGTCTACTGGTATTCATATCGGTATGATACAGAGGCTTAAGGTGATGGCACCTTATATTTACAAGGTCAGGCCGGATAAGCTTGCAGTGTTTGATATTCAGAAGATTGATGAGCGTATCAGGCTTGCGGCAAAGATGCTTGCCAGGTATGAGCCTGAGGAGATTCTTGTGGTTTCGAGGAAGAAGAATGGCCATAAGCCGGTTGTGAAGTTTGCGGAGGCTGTTGGTGGGGCGCGTGCAAAATGGGGCAGGTTTATGCCAGGTATGCTTACGAATCCTAATTACGAAGGGTATTTTGAGCCGAAAGTTGTTGTTGTTACTGACCCGTTTGCTGACAGGCAGGCGATTATGGAGGCATTTAATGCTAATGTGCCGGTCATAGGGTTGTGTGATACTTATAATAATCCGCAGTATGTGGATCTGATTGTGCCTTTGAATAATAAGGGCAAGAAGTCTGTTGCGCTTGTGTATTGGATTCTTGCGCGTGAGTACCTGAAAATCAGGGGTAATATCAAGGGCGATGCAGAGTATAAGTTTAGTGCTGAGGATTTTGAGATGCCTGACAGCCCTGTTGTGCGCAGGGATGGTGATGACAGGCGCGGCAGGGGCGGTATGAGATCTGAGCGCCGCGGCGGGTTTAACCGGCGCTTTTGATTGTGTGGCTTTATAGTCGCGAGAGGTGGGTTTTGTGGATTTGGCGCAGTTGATTAGCGGTATGTTTGGGGAGATTGATCCTGTAGTCATTATGCTTTTGGTTGCTGCGCTGCCGTTTGGTGAGTGCAGGGCTTCTATATTGTATGGGGTTATGAAGGGTATTGATCCTTTTTTGGTTTTTTTTGGGTCAATCTTTGCTAATATTCTGGTTGTGCCGATAATATTCTTTTTTCTTGATCGGGCGAGTTTTATGAAGCTTGTGAATCTTATTCTTGGCAAGAGGATTACGAAAAAGATTAATAAGAACAGGGAGAAGTTTGAGGTCTATGAGGAGCTTGCTCTTTTCGGGTTTGTGGCGGTCCCGATGGTGGGAGCAGGGGCATGGACTGGTGCTTTGCTTGTTGCGGTGCTTGGGCTTGATAAGAAGAAGTCGTTTCTGATTATTGCAGCCGGAGTTGTTACGGCGGCGGTTATTGTTTCTGCGTTTGCTTACGGGGCAAATGGTGTTTTTGCTCATGTTGCCGGTTGATGTTTTGTTTGGGCATAGTTTTAAATAGAAGTGCATGACAAATAATAACGTATGCGTGAGACGGTTGCTGAGGGATTTTATCCTTTTTCAAAGGATGAGCTTGATAAACTTATAGGTAAACTTTTGTCGGCGGCGAAGGTGAAGGCTTCTGCCAGTATTGTGGGGGCTGTTGTTCCGCATGCGGGTTATGTGTATTCGGGACCTGTGGCTGCGCATGTATTTGGGGCGCTTCCTAAGTCAGGGTATGATGTTGTTGTGATTCTTGGCACTAATCATACGGGTGTCGGTGAGAGGATTGCTGTGTCTCCTGAGGATTGGGAGACTCCGCTTGGTGCTATTGAGTGTGATTCTGAGGTTTCGGGAGCTATTGTCAATGGGTGCGAGGTTGCGCGTTTTGATGAGCTTGCGCATATGTATGAGCATTCTATTGAGGTTCAGTTGCCGTTTTTACAGAAGGTGCTCGGAAATTTTAAGCTTGTTGCGATTTCTGTGTCTTCTGATATAAATTCAGGGAATTATGAGGCTCTTGGTGAGACTATACGGGATGTAGTTGCTGGTAAGAGGGCGCTTGTGATCGCGAGTTCTGATTTTACGCATTTCGGTGCGATGTATGGTTTTCGGCCTGTGGATAAAGATGAGGCTGCATGGGTTCAGAAGACGGATAAGGAGGTTATTGATGCTGTTGTTGATTTCAGGGCTGATGATGTAATTGCGCTTTCCAGGGCGTCTACGGTTTGCGGGTATGCACCGATGGCTGTGCTTTTGAGTGCGGTTCGCGGCGCCAAGGGGCGGCTTGTTAAGTACGGGACTTCTTATGATGTGTCCAAGAGTAAGGATGCTATTGTGGGTTATGCGGGGATTGTTTTTGAGAAGTAGGTTATGATTTTCTTAGCGGTCTCTCATTTTTCATAATGAGGTAGTAGAAATGGTTATCTTTCGTAAATATTCCCTCAATTTCATATTTTCCTTCTTTTAAGATTTTCATTCCCCTACTTTTAGGTACTTTTTGCCAAAAATGTTTTTTAAAATGTAATTTAATAAACGGGATAGATCCGGTTTTATCGTGGAGTGTGTACTCTATCACGCAATAATTATCATTAGGTCTTTTGAAACTTTTACGCACCAAGAAACCATTTAGTTTGAGTTTTTGCCCCACATACTGGTTTTTATTCTTGAATATTTCTTCAATAGAGGGCTTATTCTTTATGTCTCTAACCTGATGAATGATATATTCATTTTGTTTACTTTTTTCTTTTTCATACAACTTTATTTCTGATTCTGTTTGAATGTAAACAGGAAATTGTGTGTCTGACCAGTCTATATCTTCTATTAAGACACACCAGAGTTCATTTATCTCCAAAAATAATTTTTTAATGTGCGTCATAGGATAAAATATTTTTGTTCTGTCTTGGTTTTATCTATTTATTTCTTTTATAGTGTGTCCAATCCAAATAATAATGATTACTGCAATGAATATAATGATATATGTTACAGTGAAAACTGCTTCAATTCCGAAATTTAAAAATAGTATAGGACACATTGTGAGGAATACAGCGAGTAAAACGGTAACAAAAGTTTCCTCTATATTTAGATATTTCTCAATACTTCTGGATTCTTCTGGATTCTTCTTCTAAATTATTTTTTGTTGTGTTTATCATCATATGCAATAGAAATATTTTCTCTTCCCCGTTCTCCTCTCCTAAAATTAAAGGTTTAGTTTTTATAGTTTTTTTTTAGAGATTGTTCGTCAATAGTAAAGTCAATCATTGTAACCACATAGAGATATTTTTTGTTCTGGAGGATATTTCTGCATCAAATTTAATAAAGTATTAGCGCTATTATTTGTTTATGGGAATGATACCCTTATCACGGATTCATGGCGCGCTTGAGAAGTATAAGAAGGACGATATCAAAATTGGTACTGTCTGTTCGCATTCTGCGTTGCAGATTTTTGCAGGGGCGCATGATGAGGGGTTTAAGACTGTAGGGATTTGCGCCAGGGACAGGGTTGATACGTATAAGGCATTTGGGTATGCGCAGCCTTCGGAGTTTATTGTTGTCGACAGTATCAAGGACATGCTTAAGCCAGAGGTTCAGGATGAGCTTGTTTCTAAGAATGTCATTCTTGTGCCGCATGGGTCTTTTGTTGAGTATCTTGGGGCAAAGAATATTGAGGATAAGCTGTATGTGCCGATGATTGGCAACAGGGTGGTGCTTGACTGGGAGAGTGACAGGAAAAAGGAGAGGGAGTGGCTTTCTGATAAGGCTAAGGTTTCTATGCCACGGGTGTTTTCTAAGCCGGATGATATTGATTGTCTTTGTATTGTCAAATTTGACGGGGCTAAGGGAGGGTCAGGGTATTTTAAGGTGACTTCGTCAAAGGAGTATTATGAGGAGGTCAATAGGAGAGGTACTGCTCGCGGGAACACGACAATCCAGGAGTATCTGGTGGGTGTGAGGTATTATGTGCATTATTTTTATAGCCCTTTTTCTGATAAGGGTTATCCATGCAAGAAGGGGTCGCTTGAGCTTACGGGTATTGACCGGCGTGATGAGAGTAATATTGATGAGTTGCACCGGCTGGGTATGACGGATGTGCAGATGGCTAAAGCAGGTGTTGATGCTTCTTATACTGTTACGGGGAATACGGGGTGTGTTCTTCGGGAATCTTTGCTCCCGGAGGTTTTTGAGATTGGCAGGAGAGTTGTTGACGCGTCATGTGAGCTTTTTTCGCCGGGGATGATTGGACCTTTTTGCCTTGAGACTGTTGTTACGCCTGATCTTGAGATTAAAGTGTTTGAGGTTAGTGCGCGGATTGTTGCAGGGACTAATGTTTATGCTGACGGGTCGCCTTATTCTTATCTTTCTTACGGGAAACCGGTGTCGTGCGGGAGACGTATTGCGCTTGAGGTCCGTGATGCTGCGGCGAAGGGCAGGGTTTGTGATATTATCGGGTGATATATCTATATTTTAGTTCTTTTGGTATTGTACCGGATAATTTGAGGTATATCTGTATTGAATCTAAAAACGATATCTGTCAACTGACACTACAAATATATAAATGAATCTAATCATTATAGATATTATGGCGGTAATTAAGGCAGTAGAGTATATTATATCCGGTAGTGTTCAAAAAGTAGGATATCGTGATTTTGTAGCTAAGGTTGGGCAAAAAACGGGATTGGATGGGACTGTCGAAAATCTTGAAGATGGATGTGTGAAAATACAATGTAAGGGTAAAGTAGAAGATATTAAAGAATTCAGAAAAAATATTGAAATACAAAAAAGCAAAAAATATCCTTTAATCAATGTAATAAATATTGAATGTAAAGATATAGACCACAGGGTAATAAAATCTAAAGGGTTTCACGAAAAGTATGGTGATACTAATAAAGAGATGGCTCAAGGTTTTTCTACTGGAATGAATTATATGGATTTATTTCGTAAGGATACGATAAGTCGAATTGATAAACTTGATAACAAATACGGTGTTCTCGCTACAAATATGCATAATATCTCAACTACCATGAGTGGTATGGTCGGGGAATGGCAAAGTGAAAGGAAATTTAATGAAAAACGTTTTGCTCAGCATGAGAATGATATTAAAGTGTTGCTGAAGATATTAACAGAGAAATGAAGAATTGATCTTGGGTAGGGTGCATTTTCGTGTGTGATGAATTTGTTGATGAATTTTTTTAAATGTATCACCTTTTGGATTTAAATATGTTTCTGACAAATAGTTTCTATAGTTATACGTGTCGAGAATGCAGGCGGTGCTGTCTTGTGAGTGTTGCTTGTTTTTAGATTCTGTTGAATGGGATGCGCAGGTGGTTTTGTATGAAATATTGTGCTTTGGTTACTATCGGATTAAAAAAGGGTATTCTTGACCCGGAGGGGTTGAATACGAAGAAGGCGCTTGAGCTTCTGGGGTTTTCTTCTGTGGTGGATGTGGCAATATCAAAGGTGTTTGAGATTACTGTTGATGCGCCGAGTAAGGAGGTGGCTCGGGCTGAAATTGATAAGATGTGTATGAGGCTTTTGTACAACCCGGTTGTGAATGAGTATACGGTGACGTTTAGATGAGTGATCTGTTCAAGAGGAAGAGTGATGAGTTTGAGTTGTTTGAGGTTGATATTCTTAATGCCAGTGATGATGAGCTTGCGTCTGTCAGTGCGGAGATGGGTATCGGGCTTTCGGTTGATGAGATGAAGATGGTGCGTGATTATTTTTCTGGGGTTGGGCGAAATCCCAGGGATATCGAGCTTCAGGCGCTTGGGCAGGCGTGGAGTGAGCATTGCTCGTATAAGTCGTCCAAGAAGATTCTTAAGAAGTATGTGTTTGGGATTGATGCGCCGCAGAATATCTCTGTTATCAAGGAGGATGCAGGGGTTGTTGAGTTTGATAAGGATCATGCTTATGTAGTGGGGTATGAGTCGCATAACCACCCGTCTGCTGTTGAGCCGGCTGGCGGGGCAGGGACTGGTGTCGGCGGTATTCTTCGCGATATTGTGTGTATGGGTGCGCAGCCTATAGGTGTTCTTGATCCACTTTTTTTTGCGCCGCTTGATTATTCAGGCAAAATTCCACGCGGTACTAAGCATCCGAAGTTTTTGTATTCGGGGGTTATTTCCGGTATCAGGGATTATGGGAACCAGGTTGGGATACCTAATGTCGGAGGGATGGTCTATTTTGATGATTCTTATCTTACTAATTGTCTTGTGAATGTCGGGTGTATTGGATTTATGAGAAAGGATGAGCTGATACATAGTTATGTGGGAGGTTTAGGGGATTTGTATGTGCTGCTTGGGGGCAAGACAGGGCGCGACGGGATTCATGGGGTGAATTTTGCGTCTGAGGAGTTGAGTGAGGATTCTGAGACTGCGAGCAGGAGTGCTGTGCAGGTTGCGCAGCCAATCCTTAAGGAGCCGCTGATCCATGTGTGTCTTCTTGCGAACAGGAAAGACCTGCTTACGGGCATGAAGGATCTTGGGGGTGGCGGGCTTTCGTGTGTCGTGGGTGAGATGGCACAGCCGGTCGGGCTTGGTGCGCACATAAATCTTGATAAGGTGCCGCTTAAGGAGGAAGGGATGACACCGTGGGAGATATTGATGTCTGAGTCGCAGGAGAGGATGATGGTCACTGTTACGCAGGAGAATCTTTCTAAGGTGCTTGATTTGTGCAATGTGTGGGATGTTGAGGCTAGTGTTGTGGGTGAGGTCATAAAGAGCAAGAATGTTGTGATTGATTATGATGGCATGAATATTTTTGATATGGATATTGATTTTCTGGTGGATGCGCCGCTATACGCGCGACCTGTTGAGATGCCGGTCATTGATGAGTCTGAGCCGTCGCTTTCTCTGCCGCAGGATTATAATGTGGTACTTTTTTCGCTTCTTTCTTCGCTTAATATTGCAAGTAAGGAGGATATTGTCAGAGTCTATGATCATGAGATTATGGCTGCTACTGTTGTCAAGCCGCTTGTGGGAATGATCAACAGGACGACGCATGGGGATGCGGTGGTTTTGAAGCCGCTTTCTACGTCTTACAGGGGGCTTGCTCTTACTTGCGATGTCAATCCCCGAATGGTCGGGGCGAACCCGTACTGGGGGAGTGCTTCTGCTATGGATGAGTCGTGCAGGAATCTTGCGGCGGTTGGGGCGAGGGCGCATTCGTTTGCAGACTGCCTGAATTTCGGGAACCCAGAGAAGCCGGACAGGCTGGGGGTGTTTCATGAGAGTGTGCGGGGGCTTGGGTATGTTGCTCGCGGGCTTTCTGTTCCTTTTGTTTCAGGTAATGTGTCGCTTTATAATGAAAGTGCTCTGGGAGGGATTTTGCCTACGCCGGCTATTTTTGCGATAGGTATTGTTGATGACATCCGTAATACTTGTACGGTTGAGTTAAAGGGGGTAGGGAACAAATTATATGTGATTGGTGAGACTCGCCAGGAGTTGGGGGGGTCTGACTATTACAGGGTCTCGGGGGTTTGCGGCGGGGTTGTTCCACGGGTTGATGTTGATGTTCTTAAGAGATCGTGTGCGGCTGTAGTCTCTTCTATTGAGAAGGGGGCGGTGTGTGCGTGCCATGATGTGTCTTCCGGTGGTATTGGTGTGTGTATTTCTGAGATGATTATCGGCTCTGGGGGGCTTGGGGCAAAGGTTGATGTTGGTTCTGTTGGCGAGGGGCTTCGCCCGGATTTTAAGTTGTTTTCTGAGTCTAATACGAGGTGGGTTGCTGAGGTGACGAACGCGGGTCTTTTTGAGAAGGTCATGAAGGAGAATAATGTTGTGTTTTATGCTATTGGTGAGGTTACGGGTGACGAGAAGCTTGTTGTTTCAGATAATGGGAGGAAGATTGTTGATGCTGGTGCTTCCCAGATTGCTAAGGTGTGGGATGAGGGTATAAGAAATATTGTTGGTTGATATGTGGTGTTTTTATGAAAGCTGAAGAGATTAAAGTGGCTGTGATGGTGATGGAGGGTACGAATAATGAGGTTGCTACTTCGGATGCGTTTTCTATGCTTGGGGCTGTCCCTGAGATTGTCCATATCAACCAGTTTCAGAAGAAGGATATTCCCGGTGATATGAAGAGAAGGATTGATGATTACCAGTGCCTGTTTTTCCCGGGAGGGTTTTCCGCGGGAGATTATGTGCGGGCAGGGGCGATATGGGCTGCGAGGATGAGGGCGACTCTTAAGGATGATATTGTGAAGTTTGTCAGGGATGGGTATCCTGTTGGGGGAGTTTGCAATGGTTTCCAGGTTCTTGTGGAACTTGGGCTTTTGCCTGGAGGGTCTTCTGAGGTTATTCCTGATTATCCAAGTGCAATTCTTCGGCTGAATAAGTCTTCGCATTTTGAGTGCCGGCATGTGCTTTTGCGACATGTTTCGCGGGGGCGGTGCGCGTGGACTAAGAATGTGGGGCGTGATGCTGTTGTTGAGATGCCGATTGCGCATGGGGAAGGTAATTTTACGTTGCCGAGTGATACGGCTGATGCCAAGGTTAAGGAGCTTGTCTCAAATGACCAGATTGTGTTTCGCTATGTTGATGATACAGGTAAGTTTAGTGATGAGTACCCGTGGAATCCTAATGGGTCGATCTATAATATTGCAGGGGTCTGCAACAGAGAGGGTAATGTGTTTGGTATGATGCCGCACCCGGAGAGGGTTCTTAGCAAGTATCTTTTGCAGAGGTGGCATCATATGAAAGGTGCAGGTGAAGAGGGACCGGGAGTTTTGGTGTTTTCGTCTGTGCTTGATTATATTAAGAGGCGATTTTGATGTGTGGAATTATCGGTATTATCAGTACAAAAGATGTCTATTCTAACCTGTATGTTGGCTTGCTTGCGCTACAGCACAGGGGGCAGGATGCGTGCGGGGTGTGCGTGCATGATGGTGAAGATATGCATGTAAAGAGGGATGTGGGGCTTGTCAGAGATGTGTTTACAGATAATGATGCTGGGCGGCTTTCTGGTAAAATCGGGATAGGGCATGTGAGGTATACTACGGCAGGTAAGAATATAACAAAGAATACGCAACCGTTTAAGGTGAGGATGCCTGTTGATATCATAATGGCAAGCAATGGCAATACTATAAATACAGAGGAGCTTGTTGATTTTCTGTGGGATAATAATATTTCGATGCATACTACGTCTGATCTTGAGGCGATTTTAGGGGTCTTTAAGTTTGAGCTTAAGAAGGAGGCAGGGCGCAGTAAGGTTACTTCTGAGCATGTGTTTAATGCGGCACAGAAGATGATGAATCGTGTGCGCGGGAGTTATTCGCTTGTTATTATGGTTGAGGGTGTGGGATTGCTTGCTGTGCGTGACCCTTATGCTATAAAGCCACTTGTGTTTGGGAAAAGCGGTGATGGCAAAAATTATGTGTTTGCTTCTGAGAGTGTGGCAATTGATGTTTTAGGATATAAGGCGATATGTGATGTGAAGGCAGGTGAGGCAATACTTGTTGATTTTGATTTCAATGTGACGAGGCGCATTATCGGGAATGTTACTAAAAAGGCGCATTGTATGTTTGAGTTTGTGTATTTTGCAAGGCCTGATTCTGTACTTGACCATGTGAGCGTTTATGAGGCGAGGCTTGAGCTTGGACGCGAGCTTGCAAGGAAGTGGTCGGCAAAGGAGATTGATACGGTTATTGCTGCGCCGGATACGTCGAGGACTGCTGCGCTTGCGTTTGCGAATGAGATTGGTGTGAATTACCGGGAGGGGCTTATTAAGAACAGGTATATTGGGCGTACGTTTATTATGCCCTCTGACGTGCAGAGGAAGGATGCCATAAGGATTAAGATTAACCCGATCTCTTCTGAGATTAAGGGGAAGAAGATTGCGCTTGTGGATGACAGTATTGTCAGGGGCACTACTGCAAAGAAGACTATTGAGCTTTTGCGCAGTGCCGGGGCAAAGGAGGTGCATCTTTTGTCGTCGTGCCCGCCGATTATCAAGCCGTGCATCTATGGGATTGATATGCCGACGCATGAGGAGTTGATTGCGCATAATAGGTCTGTTGATGAGATTGATGAACTCCTCGGGGCTGACAGCCTGACTTACCAGAGCATCGAGGGGCTTGAGAGGGCGATCCCTATTGATCATCTGTGTACTGCGTGCATCAGCGGGAAGTATCCGATTCCTATGGATGGTGGGATTTTGAAGCGCATTGCGGAGAAGAGGAAGAAGGAGAAAGAGGATTGAGTTTTTGTTTTTTGCGCAAGGAGGTGCGCATTTATTGCTGTTGGAACGTATGGGATTTAAATATTTTTATGCTAAAAGAGTTCTTGCAGACAGTTTGTGTTGCTATGTTAATTTGGGGTGGTTTTTGTGAAAATACTTGTTGTAGGGAATAGTGCGCGTGCGCATATTATTGTTGAGATGCTTAAGAAGAGCAGGCATGAGCCTGAGATTTTTGCGTTTATGAGTGCGAAGAACCCGGGGATTATTAAGGTTGCCTGCGATTATGAGATCGGGAAGCTTGATTGCGTTGATGCTATTGTTGAGTTTGCGAAGAGCGCGGAGGTTGATTTTGCGTTTATTTCTCCTGAGCTGCCGCTGTCGGCAGGGGTTGTGGACGGGCTTGCATCTATTGGTGTTTCGTCTGTGGGGCCTGTGAAGGAGCTTGCTGATCTTGAGTGCAGTAAGTCGTTTGTGCGGGAGTTAATGGAGGAGTATGATCTTCCCGGGGGGCCTCAGTTTAAGGTGTTTGGGTCTCTTGAAGGTGTGCGTGAGTTTATCGAGAGTCTTTCTGATACAGGGTATGTGCTTAAGCCGGATGGACTGACCGGTGGGAAGGGGGTTAAGGTGTCGGGTGAGCATGTTAATTCTATGGAGGATGCGCTTGATTATTGCAGGGAGGTCATAGCTGTCCATGGGAGGATTGTGATTGAGGAGAAGTTTGTGGGTGAGGAGTTTAGTTTGCAGTCTTTTGTTGATGGGAAGACGGTCTGTGATATGCCTGCTGTCCAGGATCATAAGAGGGCTTTTAATGGTGATACGGGGCCTAATACAGGCGGGATGGGGTCTTATAGCGGGGCTCGGGGGCTTCCGTTTCTTAAACAGAAGGATGTTAGTGATGCGCATGCTATTACGGTTGCTGTTATGAATGCTATGTTTGAGAAGTATGGGAAGTATTACAAGGGGATTATGTACGGGGGGTTTATTGCGACGAAGGATGGTGTGAAGCTGATTGAGTATAATGCACGAATGGGGGATCCTGAGGCTATGAATGTGCTGACTGTTCTTAAGACTGATCTGGTTGATATCTGCAGGGGGATTATTGATGGGACTCTTTCGTCTGTTGATGTTGAGTTTGATGCTAAAGCGACGGTGTGCAAGTATATTGTGCCTAGCGGGTATCCGGATAACCCACGTAGTGGTGATACGGTTGATGTTTCGGGGGTTCCACAGGGGGCTAAAGTATATTTTGCTTCGGTGAATGAGATGGAAGGTAAGTTTATAATGAGTTCGTCGAGGGCGCTTGCGCTTGTGGGGGTTGCGGACACTATCTCTGATGCTGAGAAGGTTGTTGAGGAAGGATGTCGGCAGGTGCGGGGGGATGTCCGGTATCGCAGTGATATTGGGACTGATGCGCTTGTGGAGAAGAGGGTTTTGCATATGCGCGAGGTTCGGGGAGGTGCAAAGTAGGGCGCTGGTTTTATCGCCTTGCTGAATATATTGTGTTTTTCTGAGGCATGGCGGCAGATGAAGTCTGTTTGGGTAATCTTAAAGATTACCTATGGCGCGAAGCAGTTTTCTGTGGCCTTTGACCAAGTTATTGAATCTTTCGATCTCTTCTGATACGATTTTGTATCTTACTTTATCGTCTAAATTCTCGGATTTTTCTATATCTTATCCACTCTCTTATTTCTGAGTCACTATAATGGCGCTCTCTTATGCTAATTTGGTATCGGCTGTTTTTGGTATATTTTATCATTGATTTTAAAGTGTCAATAACCCCCAGTCACCGCTCCCTTCGGTCGCTATAGACTGGGGGCATGACGCACTTCTGTCTATACAGCAAAGTTAGAAAGCGTACTTTGCGAAGCAGGCAAAGTCCTTTTGAAAAGTCCCTTCTTGAAATATCTCTGTTTGCCAACATACCTTTGGACCGATGTCCTGTCTCTTCCAATGCTGTAAAAAT
>QMVA01000019.1 GCA_003660865.1 Candidatus Nanohalarchaeota archaeon
CTGCATCTTAGAGAGATTGCGCGAAGAGCCGGGCTTAATGAGAGTACTGTTAGCCGGCATCTGAATGCGCTTTTGAATGAGAAGATATTTAGGTTTGAAAGGGAGGGGAACCTGAAGAAGTTTTCAGTTAAGCGCAGTGTGATCCCTAAAGTATTTCCTATCTTTGATGATGAAAAGATTGAAGGGCTGCCTTTATTGAGAAAAAATGCGGTCAGGGAGTATATTAAGTGTCTGGTTAAGAAACCGGTTTTTATGGTTGTGTTTGGCTCTACTGCTAGGGATACGTTTAGGGATGATTCTGATCTGGATATTTTAGAGGTATATAATGGCAGGACAGACACAAGAGATGCGGTTAAGAGTGCGGAGGCGCTTACAGGCATAAATATTCAGACTTTCCAGTTGAGTGAAAAACAGGTTTACAGGGAAATCATTGAAAAAAAGGAGCATGTTGTGCAATCTGCGCTCAAAACAGGGTTTCCTGTGTTTAACCAGAAGTATTATTATGAGGTTGTTTATGGTGAATGACCTGAAATAAGTAATCTAAGACGCTACTTGAGCGCTCACTATATAAATTTATGCAGTCACAGATGTTTATTATGCATGATCTGTTGTTGTGATATGATATGGATAAAATGATTTTTTATAGTACTAATCTTTCGGCGCCGGAGGTCTCTTTTGAGGATGCGCTGCTTGGCGGCATTGCGCCGGATAAGGGGCTTTATATGCCCCGCAGGATGCCGCATATAGGGATTGATGAGATTATCGGCATGCGGGGGATGAGTTATGCGCAGGTGGCTTTTGCTGTTCTTCGGAAGGTTCTTTGCCCGGGGGTTGATTCGGGGAGTCTTCGAAGGATCTGTGAGGATGCTTATGATTTTGAGGTGCCTGTTGAGAGGGTTTCTGGGGAGGATTATATTATGAGGCTTGATCGGGGGCCTACTGCTTCGTTTAAGGATTTTGCTGCGCGGCTGATGGCGCGGCTTGTGCAGTATTTTACTGGTAAGCAGAAGAGGGATATCATGATTCTTACTGCTACTTCAGGGGATACGGGAAGTGCTGTTGCGCAGGCGTTTTTCGGGCTTGAGAATATCCGGGTGGTTGTGCTTTTTCCAAAAGATGAGGTCAGTGAGAGACAGAGGAAGCAGATGACTACACTTGGAGGAAATGTTACGTGTGTTTCTGTTTCGGGGACGTTTGATGACTGCCAGGCGATGGTTAAGGAGGCATTCTGCGATGATGGGCTTTCGGGGCTTAATCTTAGTTCTGCGAATTCGATTAATATAGGGAGACTGATCCCACAGATGGTGTATTATTTTTATGGTTACTCAAGGGTGGCGGATAAAGGCGAGGAGGTTGTTTTTTCTGTGCCGTCAGGTAATTTCGGGGATCTTATGGGTGGTCTTCTCGCACGTGAGATGGGGCTTCCTGTTGCCAGATTTGTTGCTGCTGTGAATGAGAATGATGAGTTTGTGAAGTTTGTTGAGACTGGGAGTTATTCTAAGATTGTGCCGTCCAGGAATTGCGTGTCTAATGCTATGAATGTGGGGCATCCGAGTAATCTTTCGAGACTGGTTGCGCTTTACGGGGGGCAGATGGATGAGACCGGGAGGATTCTTAAGATGCCGCGGATGGATGATATCCGTGAGGATATTTTTGCTGTTTCTGTTTCTGATGAGGAGACTCGCGATGTGATTAAGAGAGTTTATGATGAGTTTAAGGTTGTTCTTGAGCCGCATGGGGCGTGCGGATGGTGGGGGGTTGAGAGGTTTCGTGAGGGTTTCGGGGATAAGGGGAAGGTGGTCTGTATTGAGACTGCGCATCCTGCTAAGTTTCCGGATGAGATTGTTAAGGCAATAGGGGTGGATGTCGAGGTGCCTTTGAGTATTTCGAGGGTTGAGGGGATGAATGAGAAGATGGATGCGCTCGGTGTTGATTATTCGGGGTTTCGGGAGTTTCTTTTGAAACGGTTTTTGTGAGTTTTTTTTGCTTTAGGGGTTGTGGAAATGTGCGCAGGTCATGATAAGCGCACAAAAGATAAAGTAATCCAGATTATTATAATTGTGATTACTTTTGTTTTGCGGGTGCGCAGCATCCGGCTTGCAAGAATATATTTTCGGATAGGCAGAAGATATAGCATAATTATTTAAAGTAATTTAGATTACTATAATTGTGATTACGTTATTGTTTTATGGTGCGCAGGCAGGTGAATGTTATGAATTTTGTTGACAGGGAACATGAATTGAGATTCCTGAATGAAAGATGGGGCAACAAGGGATTTGAGTTCATTCCCATCTACGGACGGAGGAGAATAGGTAAAACAGAGCTTGTGAAGCAGTTTTTGAAGGATAAGGCAGCAATATATTATCTTGCAACTTCTGGTACGAAAAAAGAAAATATCGAAGCATTTAAGGTGTGTGCGAAAGGTGTGGTTGATGTTGATTTTCTGGTGGATGACTGGGAACCTGTCTTGAAATATATTTCGGAGAATGCAGATGAGCGAATCGTTATTGTTATTGATGAGTTCCCTTACCTGATTGAAAGCCAAAAGGGGATGTCAAGTATATTCCAGAGGATTATTGATTTGCACCTGGAAAATAAAAATTTGTTTTTGATTCTTCTGGGGTCTTCTGTAGGCATGATGTACCGGGAGGTTTTAGCTTACAAGGCACCGCTTTATGGGAGAAGAACAGGGCAGATTAATCTTAAGGCTATGAGTTTTTCGAATTGTGTGAAACTGCTTGATAAGAGTGTTTGTGAATGTGTTGAAATTTACGGGGTTTGTGACGGAGTGCCGTCTTATCTTAACATGTTCAGGAAAAAGGAGGGGTTTTTTCGACTTTTGCGCGAGAATGTCATTAATAAGGAGTCTGTTTTGGCTGAGGAGCCGGTTTTTCTTTTGAGGCAGGAGTTCAGGGAGCCTACGGTTTATATGACGATATTGTCTTCTATTGCTTCGGGGCATACTAAGCTGGGGGAAATCATTGAGTTTTGTGGGCTTAAGGATAAGACAGGGATTATGCCTTATATCTATAAGCTGGAATATTGCGGGTATGTTGAGAGGGAATTACCGGTTGTTTCGGGGAGGAAGGGAGTGTATAAGCTGAATGATTTTTTTATGATGTTCTGGTTCAGGTTTATTAAGCCAAATATCAGTTTGAGTGATGAGGAGATTCTTGCAAAGATTAAAAAAGAGTATAATACTTACCTGGGGTTTGTTTTTGAGGATGTTTCAAAGGAGTTTCTCCGGGAGAAAAGACCGTTTGGGTTTAGTAAAATCGGTAGGCAATGGGGCCGGATTCCAAGGCCTGCGGTGGGGGAGACCAGTTATGAAATTGATATTGTTGCGTTGAATGAGAACAAAAAAGAAATAGGGTTCTATGAATGCAAATGGCAGGAGTTGAGTGTGAAGAGTGCATTGAGGATACTTGAGGATTTGCAGGTAAAATCGAAATATGTTGAGTGGAAGGGGGATGAAAGGAAGGAGCGTTTCGGTCTGATTGCCAAGAAGATTAAAGGTGAGGGGAAAGAGGCATTGAGGGAGATGGGGTTTGATGTGTGGGATCTTGATGATTTTTGATGCTGTGTCAGGGGGTTTCATGTAAGAATGTTTTTAGGAATTGGGTGCATTCCAGTTTTCTGTATGCGCCGTCTTTTGCGCTTTGCTCGTCGAGGGTCTCTGTGGTGTCGGGGGCATTTTCGCCCAGGGTTGTTATGAGGAAGGGGACGGGTTCTTTTGTGTGGGTTTTTAGTTTTACGGGGGTTGGGTGGTCCGGGAGGACTGCTATTTTTATTTTGCTGTCTATCTTATGGAGGTTATTTAGGATGCGGCCTACGAGTCTTTTGTCGAGGTCTTCTATTGTTTTTGTTTTTAGGGTGTAGTTTCCTTCGTGGCCTGCCTCGTCAGGGGCTTCTACATGGACGTAGATGAGGTCGTGGTCTTTGAGGGCTTCTATGCATGCGTCGGCTTTGCCTTCGTAGTTTGTGTCGTAGAGGCCTGTTGCGCCGTCTACGTTTATGATGTCCATGCCGACTAGTGCGCCCAGGCCTTTTATGAGGTCTACGGCGGAGATTACTGCGGCTTTGATGTTGTGCGTCTTTTGGAAGTTTTCCATATCGGGCTTGAAGCCCTGCGACCATGGCCAGATTGAGTTTGCAGGGTCTTTGCCTTGTTGTGTTCTTTTTAGGTTTATCGGGTGGGTGTTTAGGAGGTCCCATGAGGCTCTTATTAATTGCTCTATTTGTTGTGCGGTTTGTCTGCCTTGTTCTGTTGTTGGTTTTGGCATTACCTGTTCTGCCGGGGTTCCCGGGACGTCGTGGGGAGGGATTAAGTCTATGTCTTTGCCTCCATTTTTTATTATGAGTAGATGGCGGTAACTTATGCCTGGGTAGAATTTTATTGCGGGGGTGCTTAGGTTTTGGTTCAGGTGGTGGATGAGCTCTTTTGCTTCTTTTGTTGTTATGTGGCCTGAGGAGTGGTTTTTTATTTTATTGTCTTGGATGCAGATGAGGTTGCATCTCATTACGAGTTCGTTGTCTTGTATTGGTATGTTCATGCTTGCGGCTTCCAGGATGCCGCGGCCTTCGTAGCATTTTTCAGGATTGTAGCCGAGGATGCTCATGTTGGCTATTTCGCTTCCTGCGGGCATGTTTTTTGGGACTGTTGTCAGGAGGCCGGTTTTTCCTTTTTTTGCGAGTGAGTCTATGTTTGGCTTGTGCGCTGCCATCATTGGAGTTACCTGATTTGGGCAGGTTGCGGGGTCGTCTGCCATGCCGTCGCCTAAGATTATTATGTATTTCATTTTTTTTGTCACCTTTTGTTTATATGGGGGGTGTGTAGATTGATATGTGTTTCGTGGTTCGGGTAATATGTTGCGCTGGGTGATGTGCGCAGAATTGAGGGTTATGATGAACAATAATGCGGCTAAATTGACTGTTGTGACGATATGTACGAAAAGGATAATATTGAGTGCCTTAAAAAATACTCAAAAGCAAAAAAGATGTTCGCAGATTCGATGAGTGATATGATGATTTGGGGGGGTTGCGCCACACATCTCAGATGTTTTCGATCTCTTTTCTTAAGTTGCGCAGTTCGTCTTTGAATTCTTTTCTTTTGTAGATGCGCAGTGAGAGGCTTGCGAGGATTGCTATTGCTGCAAGAAGTATTATGCTGAAACCCACTTTTTTTAGTTCTGTTGTGGAGCTTTCTACGCGGAAGGTTGTTGTGTCTTCTATTTCCCCGAGGGGGTTTAAGGTGGCTGTGGTGCTTATTGTGTATTCGCCGGATTTGATTTGAGGAATTGTGAATTCGCGGTGTATGATGCGCGGGGTTCTTTCTTCAAGATTTTGGAGTTTTTCTATGTCTGCATGTATTGTCTGCCGGTCTTTTGAGGAGGTCATTGCCTCTATCTGGATGAATGAGAATGACATGTTTTCGCGAGGGATGAAGATTATTGTAAGATTAACTTTTTCAGATGGTGAATAAAAGGGTTTGTCTGTGTTTGTTATGAGTATCGGGGGAATTTTTGTGTATGACAGGGTGATGATTGTTGTGGTTTTGTTTTTCATTTCCGGGATGGATATTTTTATGGTGCCTGCATCGCCTTGTTCGTATTTTAGTTCTATGTTGTTTTGGGTTACGTTCTGCGTGCGGTCCTCGGATACAGGATAGATCAGGGTTATGTTTTCGTAGTCAATAGACGATGGGTTTTTGAGTGTTACGTCTGTTATGAATATGAGTTCTGTGCCATTGTATTTCTCGATTGAATATTTTTCGTCTGTTATTAGTATTGGAGGGGTTGTTATGTCTATGAGATATGATTTTTTTTCATTTGGGGCGTATGCGTCTTTCCAGAGTGCGTCTATTATTCCTTGTTTGTTGTTTTCCAGGAGATGATTGATTTCTGTGCCTTGTGTGCGAATGTGGGAAGATGTCACTTCAGGAAACAGGGAGGTTATGAACCTGTGCTGGACAGATACGATGTTTGGGTTGTAGACGTCGATTGTCTTGAGCCAGCGAGGGGGCTTTCCTACTATTACCTGATGGGGCTGAAATTCTGATTCGGTGATTTCGAGTGGCAAGATGTTGGTTTTGTCATAAGTTATTCTTATATATGTTTCTATGTCTTTGAAGATATTTTCGTGGGTGTAATAGTTGAAGCCAATGAGGCGTGTTGTTATGTTATTGTTCCCGTAGGGGAGTTGGACTGTGTAGGTTATTGAGTATAAGTCGTTGTTTTTGAGGTCGAGATATTGTTCTTCGTTGTCCCAGTCTGATGATTTAAGCCGGATTGAGTAGCGGATGGTGTTGTCTGTTGTTTGTGGGTCTTTTTTTATTATGAGGTGATCGGAGGTGTATGTGCGCCATCTTTTTTTTAGGGAGTCGTATATGGACAGGTTGACGGGTTCTGCGTCAAGTGATGAGTCAGAGGGGAGCATTATTTCTGCGTGTATGCTGCCGATGCCTTTGTCGCTTGTGTCGAGGATTTTGAATACGGCGGTTATTTCTGCTGTGTCTTTCGGCTTTTTGGCGATGATTTTGGCACTGCTTTTTTCTATGGATGCAAAGGGGATGCTAAGTGTGCTGCCTCCCGGAGCGGGTCCGCCGCCAGGAGGGAGTTCGGGTTCTGAGCCAGGGAGATTTGCGGAGGAGGATGCGGATAGTGTCAGGGGTGTGCCTGATGTGGTGTTGAGGATGAATGTGGTATCTGAGATGAATGTGTATGCTGCGACGGTGAGTGGGCCTGATGCCTGATAGCGGAGCAGGATGTCTTCGTTTAAGCCTAATTGTTTGTTGAGTATTTTTGAGATGTCGTCTATGGTGATTATTAAGATGTTTGATGTCAGGTTTATGGTGATGTTTGATGTGATGTTGTATTCGCTTCCGCCTGAGGTTATGTTTGAATACCAGACTGTTATGTTTTGGATTGTGTAGCCTGCGGGGACTGTTGATGTGATGGTTGTTGCGTTGAAGTATATTGAGGGGTGGCCGAGGTGGCGCGCGGAGTCTTCAATGTTTAGGATGCGGGTGGGGCCGTTCTGTATGGTTGAGATGTATTTCTGGGCGATGCCGTCTGCCTGATAGAGTGTTGGAAGGTCGAGTATGGTTGTTGCGATACCAAGGTACTCTGATGGCTCCCATTTTACGTGCCAGTTGAATTCGGAGACGTAGTAGTGTTCTGTGCTGTTGGTTATATACCAGGGGGTTTCGTATGTCTGGCCTGGCAGGAGTTCCTGGGGGGCGGGTACTGTGCCTGAGGCAATGTCTTGTGTGAGGTTGGTGACGTTGTAGAGGGCCCAGTCTGTTAGTGCGTATGTGAGGCCTTGTGCTTTGTTTGTGATTGTGCCGTGGAGCCATACGCTGTCTTTGAATAGCATGCGTACGCCCTGGCGTACGGGGCCGCGTGAGAAACGGCTTGTGACGGTGATTCCTGTGAATGTGGATGATGTGGCGTATTCTGCTTTTAGTGAGTCCTGCTCGTTTAGTTCTAAGAACTGGTCGTTGCGGTTGTAGTTTATGTTGGCCTGTGTTGTGCCGGGGAAGGTTATGTAGACCGGGGTGTTTGCTGCGAGGTCGCCTCGCCAGTGGATTGTGTCTGCGTAGGTGTCTGCGTCTGTGTCGATGGTCTGGAGTGTTGTTTGGGATGTTGCGGTGGCTGCGCCGAGGATCATGCTGTCGGGGAGGTATGTATTTTCTCTTATTTTGAAGTATAGATTTTGTCCTGTGACTGTTTTGTCGGAGGTTATGGTTATGTTGAAGAATATTGTGTTTGGGGGGCCGGAGTGGATGTCGCGGCCGCCTTCTGCGTTCCTGTAGGCCAGCTTGAGGGTTATTTTTGGGATGAGAGTGTGGTCTGTGATGTTGTAGTGAAGTGAGTAGCCGTCGGTTGTGTCGAAGTACATTAGGGAGCGGTCACCTGTATTGGGGGATGCGGCTGTGTCGCGGAAGGCTTGGGAGGAGACGATGTTGGTTTTTGCGGTGTAGTCGTTTGAGATGTTTATCCTGATGTACTGGAGGATGTCTTGGGTGTTGGGGAGTTCGATGTCGAGGTGGCCCCATGCGGTGAATGGTGTCTTTTCTGTGTTGTTTGTGTATAATTCGTGCCTTGATTCTTCGATGAGGTAGTGGGTGGGGGCCTGGCTGTGAGTTAGGGGGGTCAGGATTATGAGTAGAATTATGAATGCAGATAGATAGGAATATGTAAACCTGTTCATGGAGAATATTTTGGGGGGCGCGGTTTATATATATTTTTTGGGGATAAGCTTATAATGTTTTGTGGTTATTTGGTGGTAGTGGTGTGTTTGCGCTGTTATGTTTTTAACAAAAAATTAGTTTCCAATACGTTATTGGATTTTTTTCTGATGGCAATGTTGCTGTCGGATGTTGTAAGAGTCGGTCTTGAAAATAGTTGCAGATGCTGGAAACGGTGCGCTGCGGCGTTGAGACTGCGGAGACAAGTATATTAGTGGTTGCTTTTTTCTTTGGGTGTCTTTGGCGGTATTGAGACTGTCTTTGGTGTGTCTTTTGTTGTAAACTGATTCTTTTCGATCCACAGTTTAGCTGTGCTGATGACGCTTCCCGTCTTTAGGGTAAGCAGAAATCGGAAAGTGAGGGGATGGATTTGATCAATTAAATTCATCCTTGTGGCAGTAACTGCCGCGGTATCGACATAAGGAACAAAAAGGGGTGTTGCTCCCCCCAGACAAATGTCGAAGCGGGCAAAGGAGAATATGATGCAATATTTAGGGTGGATTGTATCGCAAAGTGAACTGGTGGGGATTATCGCCATATTGTGCGCGCTTGTTGAGTACCCCACTATGAAGAGACTTTTGAGCAGAGGGAAGTCTCTAAAGGCTATCGGTGGATGGATATATCTGCTGTTGGTGGCAACGCTACTAACAGTAGCAAGTTATGCGTTCTCCGGTTTGGAGGCATATTATTGTCTCCAATGGATAGCACTATGCCTTTTTGGCATGCTGCTCATAAAAGCGCTGTTTGATATCTCATCAAGGTATGAGGTCAAAAAGCGCGAAAATGGAGTGTTGTGAGCTCCATTTCTTTCTTTTTTTTCCTGGCGCTTGTTGGAAAACATCAGGGTTCGAGTCCCTGTTGAGCGCATTCCGTGAGGGAACTCTGTCCGAAAAGCTGTGGCAGAGAAATAGCATCCTGATTTTTGGGATTGTATAGTTCTGATTTTCAGGATGACATATCCCTTTTGGATGTTTCGTCTGAGAGGAGATATGGTATAGAATAAGGAATAAAAATGCTTGCGCTGGAATTTCATAGTTTAGCGTGAGCAAAGGAGGATACTATGAAAGGAATTGTGAATCTGCTGCTAGTAATATTTTTGCTAGCATCGATTCCGCTGGCATCAGCGGAAGTAAGCATAGAAATCACAAGTCCCTCTGACGGGGACTTGTGCAACGGCGAGGGGAATGAATTGTATATCTCGGGAATTGTTCGCGATATACAGGAAAATTCCACCATTGCTGCCTTTTTCAAGGCGGAGTGGGATGAGACAGAAACTTGTTGGTATCCAGGGATGCCAATTATACTTGTTCCGCTCGTAGAGGACGGCAATTGGAGTTGTTATATTACGATGGAACCTGAAGAGGTTACAGGCCCATGGATAAATATAACTGCCATTGTTCTTGATGGAGGGACATCCATCGAGAGCGGTAGAGGATATACTGGCGAGGAAATAACGGCGTTTGCAATGGCGTCACATAATGTGATGTGCAAGCGCTGCACTGAGCCGAATATCGAGATAGTCTCCCCTGTTGATGGGCAGAATGTTGGGTTCGATTCTACCAACATCCCTATCGAGGGTAGCCAGAATCTGGATGATCCAGAGGTAACGCTCTGGTTGGCAGGGTATACTGAAACCAACGCCAACGTCTGGCCGTTAGGGGATTGTCAGAAAAACAGCGATAGAACGTTTTCGGGGATAGCGCATCCCGGAAACTGTGACGTGACGTGCGGCGCGACAGACATAACGATTTATGTTTTTGCGCTAAGACCCCCAGGGGTTGAGATTTGGAATGAGAGCACATACATGACGCCCGAAGAATTCGATGAATTCCTAGGAAACATGTCGTGTGTCGAGGACTCTGTCACAGTCTATCGATCGTGTACGGAGCCAACGCCAGTACCGGCACTGTCGTGGACAGGGATATTTGTGCTGATTGCGCTTCTATGCGTGGTTGGCGCAGTGTGTATGAAGAGGAAGTGACGCCCCTCTTTTTCTTTTTTTTGATTAATGCGGGATGAATAGCCCATTAATCTGCGCTGATGAAGACCGATGAAAATATTATTCTCACATTTTGCGCCCTTTTTTAATTTCAGATACCAATAAAGATTATGAAAGTTGTGAAGAAGGATTATGTGGAGAAACACAGGCGCAGGGTTGATGAGCAGATCAGGTGGCGCGGGGTCAATAGATAAGTTTAAATAATTATTATCCTAATAAATGATTATCCTAAAAGAGGATAATTATGAAATTTTATGACAGGAAGGAGGAAATGGAGACATTGAAGTCACATTTTTCCCTTATCGAGAGGAAATCTGTTTTTATCGTACTTACAGGGAGGCGCAGAATCGGGAAAACGCGCCTTATTAGAGAGTCATTGAAGGGCAGGAAGTATCTTGATTTTTTCGTGGGGGTAAAAGAGAGGGGACTGATATTAGATGAGTTCGCCTCAGAGATAAATGAAAAGCTAGGATATTGCCCGAAATTCAGGTCATTTGATGAATTCCTGGGTTATCTGTTTAATACACAGGACAATATTGTGATTGTTTTTGATGAATTTCAGAATATGTTGAAGGTGGATGCAGGGTTTTTGTATACTTTGCAGAAATACTGGGATAAGTTCAAAGATGAAAAACGTTTTGCAGTGGTAATTACAGGCTCATACATTGGAACGATAAAAAAAATATTCCAGAACAAAAATGCGCCACTGTATGGGAGAGCAGACTGCTTTCTAAAATTACAGCCACTGGATTATAAGACGTCGTTTGAAATCATGGATGACCTCGGGGTAAAAAATATGGAAGATAAAGTAAGGTTGTATGGCATCCTCGGGGGGATTCCAAAATATTATGAATATGTTGAAAATATCGCGGATTTGAATAAACCTGATTTTTTTGAAATTGTCGATGAACTTTTTGTTAAAAGACAACAGATGCTGGTTTATGAAGGCAAGAATATGCTTATAGAGGAATTCGGGAAAAAGTATAAGATGTATTTTTCTATAAATGAATCTATTTCAAGAGGGCAGAATACGCTTGTCCAGATTGCGAATGCAATCTATCAAAAGCCGACGACTATTATGAAGCACCTGATGAGCCTGGAGGATTATTTCGAGATTATAAAAAGGAGGTATCCTGTCACAGATAAAATCTCAAAGAAAAGCAGGTACAGAATAGATGACTATTTTCTGCTGTTCTGGTTTTATTTTGTTTACAGGAATATGCGCCATTTTGAGGAAAACAGGTGCGAGGTTGTATCCAAGGATATCCGGGAAAAGTTCAATAGTTATTTTGGCGTGGTGTTTGAGAATGTTTCGATGGACTTTTTGGAGGGTTTGAATAAAAAGAATAGGCTACAGTTCAGGTTTGATAAAATCGGGGGATGGTGGGGGCATTTTATAGAGAATAATGAAAGGAAAGATATAGAGATTGATGTTGTTGCTCTTTGTGATTCTACTAAAGATGTGGGTTTTTATGAATGCAAATGGCAGGAGTTGAATTTCAGCCAGTGTTTGAAGATTCTTCTGGATCTGAAGGAGAAATCCAAATATGTTGTGTGGAATAATGATAAGAGGAGAGAGCATTTCGGGCTGGTTGCCAGAAAGATTGAAGGGAAAGTGAAAGATGAATTGAGGGAAAAGGAGTTTGAGGTATGGGATATTGATGATTTTTAGGCACATGTTTATGATTTGTCCTCTGCCTGTTTATGTGGCGAAATTGGCAGGCTGCTATGGGTTTTCAAGCAGCCATTTCCAGACGGGCTTTATGATTATTGTTTTGTTCTCTTTTTTAATCTCGTCTTCCTGATCGTAGGTTAGAATTGTGCCTTTTTTCAGTTTGAATTTATCCATTGCATCTACCAGGCCGTCAAACTCTCTTTTTTTATTATGGTCATTTAGCTGCCATGTCACCTGTATCACTGAGTTGATGTTTTTGTTTTCCAATACTACAAAATCACACTCTTTTGCAGATGAATGGTAATATATTTTAGAGGATGCGCCTAAAACATTAAATACAAGGTTTTCAAGGAGCCAGCCATTGTCTTTTGTTAATTTTGTTGAAACTGCACGGATAAATCCATTGTCTAGAACGTATAGTTTTTTGTCGTTTATTAGCTGCTTTTTCAGGCTATAGTCAAATTTGCTGATTACTTTTGCAAAGTGCGATTCTTCCAGATATGAGATGTATCTTTTAATTGTGTTTACACTGCCCAAAGGGATTATGTTTTTTAGTGAGTTAAAGCTAAACCGGTTTGAATTGTTGGTTATCAGGTATTGATATAGCTCTTTTAGGGCAGCTATGTTTTCAATGTGGTATCTTACAACAATGTCTTTTATTACAATATCTTCGTAAATTCTTGCGAGTATTTCAATGTCATCGTAGAGAAGGTATTCGGGCATGCCTCCTTTTGCGAGATATTCTCTAAAATGATTTTTAATTTCAGCACGGGTTTCTGTTTTGTAGAGCATGCTTGTTTCAAATGGGTACTGTTTTAATTTTAAGTATTCCGGAAATGAAAAAGGTACGACTACCATGTCAAGATGCCTGCCGGTCAGTTTTGTTCCAAGTTCTTTGCTTAATAGTTTTGCGTTGGAGCCGGTTATATAAAATTTATAGCCATTATCATTGAATCGCCTTACAAAGGTCTCAAAGTTGGTTATGTTCTGTATCTCGTCTATGAAAAAGGTGGTTTTTTTGCCGAATAATTCTACGAGGGTCTCGTAGATGTTGTTGAATTCAGATGCATTGAAGTTGAAGAGCCGCTCATCTTCAAAGTTGATGTAGTAAAAGTCTGTGTTGCTGTAGTATTTGTCTATAATTTGTCGTAGTATTGTTGATTTGCCGCATCTTCTTATGCCTGTCAGGACTATTACGCGGGGCAGTTTTATTTTTGGCTCTATGTCTTTTAGTATGGTTCTTTCAATGCCTGTGGATTTTTTTAGTATTGATTCGCGCTGTTCTGTGAGTATCTGTTTTAGCTGTTCTTTTGAAAGCATGTGAATATATTTGTTGAGGTAATATATATGTTTTCATTCTAAGTGAATAAAATAGGGTTGTTTTGTTCATTCTAAGTGAATAAAATAAGGTTGTTTTGTTTATTTTAAGTGAATAAAATATGTCGAGAA
>QMVA01000020.1 GCA_003660865.1 Candidatus Nanohalarchaeota archaeon
AATGCTCTATTTTTATGGAATGAATTATCATGGGCGGTGGCAGTTAACGATTTTGTTTTATGGTTTATGCACAATCGCCAGTAGTTTTACATAATAGTTAGGGGGTTACTGTTATTGTTTTATCTATTTTTTCATGAATACGGATTATTTTGTGTGGGTCTCGCATATCGATTATGATTTGCTAAACAAATACCAAAAATTAATATAAACACCAAAAACCAAAAAAGAACATATAGATTTGTACGGTGCACATAATGCCAGAAGAAAATAAAACCAATAAAAACAACGGGAAAAAAGAAATCTCATCCTCAAAGCCATTGCAAGACAACAAACAACAACCCTCTGGCACACCTCAAAAAGACAAAACAGAACTGGAGCCCGTAATAACCCGCGATGAATTCGAAACACTCGAAAAAACAGAACAAAAGAAAAAATTCCTTGGCTTCCTCAAAAGCCTGAAAAAAGACAAGACCGGTCATGACAACAACGCCGCAAGCCAAAGTGACCTTGAAAAAAAAATAAACCAGCTAATGCTAAAAACAGAAAAACTGGAAGGCAAGCTTGAGATATTCCAGTCATCAAAATCCGAATCAGGTGAGCGCATAGCAAACCTTGCCGAAGAAATTGGCGAACTAAGGTCAATGATATTCTCAAAAGAAGACACATTCGCAAAAATCGAAGACGAATTTGAAAAAGTAAAAGAATCAGCAGCACACATGAAACCCGAAAAGATCCATCGCGAGCTCGAAGACCAGTCTGCAGACGTAATGAAAGTGCAGGCGCAAGTGGAACTCCAAAAAAGCCGCATCAACAACTTAGAAAAACTCATCCAAAAAACCGAAAAAATCCTAAACAAATTCAAAAGCTACGAAAATCTTATAGATATCTCAAAAGAAACCAAAAAACAGATCGAAAAAATAAACGACAGCGAAAAATACACATCCCGCATGGCAGCCAAAACCGAAAAAATATTCGCAGAATTAGACGGCCGTCTAACAGAATTCCAGAAATACACAAAAGAAATAGACGATATGAACGAAATGCTCAGAGACACAATAAAATCAATCGATTCACTTGAAATAAAAACCGACTCCAAAATATCAAAAGATTCCTTCTCAAAAATAAAGCAGGAACAAGACAACAAAACCCTCGAGCAGGACACAAGAATAAAGACACTAAAAGACATAGTCGGCGCAATAGTCGACAAAATCTCCACCCACGGCGTAAACATATCCCCCCGTGACCTTGAATCAATCAAAATCAGCGTCCACGAAGACATCCTAAGAGAACTCGAAAAAAGAGTACCCTACGACCTTGACAAAAAAATAAGCATCCTCGACACCATGTCCCGCGACCTGACCTCGAAATTATCCCAACTAGACAAAAAAACATTAAACCCCCTGCAAGTCCCAAAAAAAGACACCCTCCAAACACCTGCGCCCCACAACGAAAAAGCCCACATGATAGCACAAATAGACAATCTTATCCCTCCCTCAATCAATATAACTCCCCAAATCATACCCCAAACTCAATCACCATACAACAACCTCAACAAGCAACCAGCCCACCCTCCTGCGATACAAAACATCCCCCGCCAACCCGGAGAGACTCATGAACATACCTCGCAAGAACCCTCCCTGCGCCAAAAACACATGGAAAAAGTAAAAAACCTACTCAAAAAAATAAAACCCTCCGCCATGCAATCCCCTGCTAAACGCGAAACCCTCCCAATACCTCCGCAAAACATCCAAATCCCTCCTGCATATCCAAAAGAAACAGAATCAGAAAACCTCAAAGACAGCCTCAAAGAATCCATACAACAAAACAAAAAGCTGGGCAAAGACCTGAAAAGCGAAATATCGCGCCTAAAATCCATTTACAAAGAAAAGCAGAACCTCATCGAAAACGAAAAAAACACAGGAAAAGACATATTTCAGCAGCAAGTCCTTCTCGATAACGCATCACTTGACTTGGGCATGGCAGAACTCGACCTCCTTGACGGAAACGATCAGATCACAAGGCAAAAAATCGAAAAAGTAAGCACCACCCTCGAAAATATTTAAAAACCATTTTGGAAATATTCCATCGTATCTAAAGTATATACTGTCGATGTAAAAGCTTGAAACTCCCTCAATTTCACCAATCGTTTCATGATTTTCCATTTGTCTCACAATGCACTATTGCATCCTGTGCCGCACTTATTATCGGATACGCTGTTGGAGCAGCTGTAAGTTTCGGATGCGTTGCAATCTGCAGGGTTTCAAATTCAGTCAATAAAGTATTCTTTTGAATACCTAATCCCATAATATTGACAATTTCTCCTGCTGAAACACCCCCTGCGACTTGACCACCTAAAAAAATCCCGGATTGTTTTGAGAAAATCAATTTAACTTTGAGTTTGTGCGCTCCCGGCATAGCTCCGGGATGTTTATCAACGCATTCTGCACTTCCAACAACAATTTCAAATCCTTCTTTCAAAGCATTTTTTTCTGTCAGTCCTACTGACCCCAAAGTCAGGTCCCCTACATGTGTTGAATAAGCAGCAATAGTGCCTCTATTCTCCCTTATCAGTTTCAGTCCAAATAAATTCGCACCGGCAATCCTTGCCTCAGCCGTGGCAGTAGACGCAAGCATGACATCTGTCTTATTTCTCGTGAAAAAGTCCTTTTTCTCAGCACAATCACCCACCGCAAATACATCCTCATCAGACGTTCTCATATATTCATCAACCAGGATACCTTTACTTCTGCCTATATCCAGACCAGCCATCTTTGCCAGCAAGGAATTAGGAATAGCTCCAATACCTAAAATGACGACATCCGAAAGAACAGTCTTATTATTAGAAAGAGTAACAGATTCCACCCGCGCACCACCATTAAACCTCTCGGCTTTCACATTGGCAATAATATTGACACCTGCATCAACAAGTCTCTCTTTTGCTAGCAGAGAAAACTCCCTGTCAAAAGAATTCACCAGAATTTCCTCCGTCATCTCCACAACAGACACATTCACTCCTTTAAGTTTTGAAAGCTCATCTGCAAATTCAACACCAATAAATCCTCCTCCGATAATGACAATATTTTTGGCTTTGCAGATATCCTGCTTAAGATTTTTTAAATGGTCCATCTCCTTGAGGATAGCATATATCCCATTTCTTTCATTTCCTTCTATATGGGGCATAATCGGATCAGAACCAGTAGCAAGAACAAGCTTTTTATACTCAAACAACTTGCGGCTCTTGGTTTGTACTTGCCTGCGTTTTGTAT
Source organism: Candidatus Nanohalarchaeota archaeon (assembly GCA_003660865.1). GTDB lineage: Archaea > EX4484-52 > EX4484-52 > EX4484-52 > B79-G9 > B79-G9. Next base: position 3,267 of record QMVA01000020.1, read on the forward strand.
TTACTTCAATAACTTCATCCACTTTCCATTCTATGTTGTTTTTTTCCAATGGAGCATTTCCAAGAGCATTATCTTCTGGTTTTTTTAAGGTAGTGAACATATACGGGATTCCGCATGGAATCACTCCCACCCCCGTACTTTTTATCAGCAGAATCTTTTTATCCGGGTAATATTTCTTTGCAGTGACCGCACTGACGATACCTGCAGGCCCGCCACCAACCACAATCACATCATATTTCACTTCATCACCCCCCCCAATTCATCAACACCGGCATTCTCAATCGCGCGTTTTATCCTCCCTGCTTCTTTACCGGCATCCTTTGCCTTTGTAACTGCCGCCCCCACAATAATCACAGATACTTTTGCCTTCGCAAAAACTTCAGCAGTCCTATAATTAATTCCTCCGCCAACCGCGAGCGGAATATGGATTTCCGTTTCCGCGACAACATCAGTCAACTTTAATCCTTTCTTCTGCTGGTCAAGCCCCACGTGTGGGCATATATAATCTGGTTTCATCTTCTCAATTTCCTTTACTCTGGCGGCACCTATATTCATAGTATCCACTACTACCTTAATTCCCAGTTTTTTACCGGCAGTTATAGCTTCACGCACAGTACTCAAATCCGCGGCACCCATAACCGTAACTACATCCGCCCCGCCGCCCGCAGCAATCTCAGTTTCAAGAGCGCCGGCATCCATTATCTTCATATCTGCAACAATCTTTTTCTCAGGAAACCGTCTCTTCAACTCACGGACAGCAGAAATACCCTCTGATTTTATCAAAGGCGTTCCTGCTTCAAGCCAGTCAACATAATCCCGTGCTTTTTCAGCTACCTCTACAGCATCCTCAATATCAGTAAAATCAAGTGCCAGTTGTAATATCGCCATTAAACCCTCCTCCCTCTAAGTCATTCATTATCAATCGCATAAACGATAATACACTCAAAGCAAGCAATATTCGAACGAACTCATACCTGATGTGTCCCAAGTCATTTATATCATTTTGGATTGAACACTATCGTATGTAAAGTAGTCATTTCATCAATACTGCGCTTTATGCCTTCTCTCCCCATCCCGGACTCCTTATCGCCTCCAAACGGGAAATTACCAATTCCATGTGCTGGCGCAGCATTTATCTGGACAGTGCCACTATCGATTCTTAAGCCTGCATTTATCGCTTTATTTATATCATTTGTAAATACAGAAGAATCAAGAGCGAACTCAGATTCATTTGCAATCCTGATAGCTGTTTCGTAGTCCGCTACATGTATTATCGTAACAACAGGACCAAAAGTCTCTTCCCACGCAATTCTCATATCCGTAGTTACATGATCAAGAATAGTCGGCTCATAAAACAATCCTTCACCTCTCCTGCCCCCCGCGAGAACTTTAGCTCCTTTGGATACAGCATCCAGAACCAACTCATCAACCTTGTCAAGCGCGCGCTTATTTATAAGCGGACCAATGGACGTATCCGTATTTCGTGGGTCTCCGCTTTTCCATTTTTTAACCTCAGAAACGACTTTACCCACAAAGGCACGTGCAACCTTATCCACCACCAGGATTCTGCTTATCGCATCACACCTTTGACCCGAGAATTTCAGGGCGCCTGTAACACACTCCTTTGCCGTTATGCTCAAATCAGCATCTTCAAGAACAATACCTGGGCTCTTCCCTCCAAGCTCCATTTGGAGCCTCTTCATCCCCGCAAGCCTAGCTGCGTGATGACCGACAGCCGTCGACCCTGTAAAAGAAACCATATCTACTTCTTCACTGCCGACAAGAACATCCCCTATCTCAGAAGCACTCCCTGTAACAACATTAATCACCCCTGCCGGCATCCCTGCATCCTGCATCACCTTCGCAAGCATGAGAATACATATCGGATCATCGCCAGCAGGCTTTACAACAACAGAATTACCAGCAGCAATTGCCGGTGCAATCTTAGATGTACCGATATATAAAGGATAATTAAACGGGCATATTGCAAGAACCAGACCAAGCGGCTTTCTAAGGACAATACCAATTTTCTCCGGGTGCCATGGGACTTCATCACCAAGTATTGCCTCACCATAAACCTGTTTCACTTCATCTGCTGCAAACCTGAATCTCTCGATTGTAGCACTGACTTCACCCTCCGCAACCTTCACAGGCTTTCCTGCTTCAAGAACAATCGTATCTCTAAAAATATCCCTATTCTCTTCAATAATCTCTGCAATCCTGTTCAATATTTTTGCCCGCTCAAACGCAGTCATCTTCGCGATCTTATCCTTCGCATCAAACGCAGCACGAACAGCCGCTTCTGCATCCTCCCGGGTCCCTTTGGGTACTTTGCCGACAATGGACTTATCAAAAGGATTAACAATATCCAGAACCGCCTTGTTCGACGACTCAACCCACTCCCCATCAATCAGCATTTTATATATCTGCACCCCTGAATCCGCACACGGAAACCTTATCTCATCAAATATGCTCGACATTTTAACCCCTCCAAAAGAACGCAGGATTATAGTCAAAGACACAACTTTCTGGACTATATGTCTTTGCCATCTAGTTAACACCTATTGTTTTTTGGTTATATTTGTCAATGTAGTAACAGCGTGAACTATATATGAAATCACAATACTCTGCGCCATAATTAATCTTGTTACTGAATGAATCTAATACATCTCAACTTATTAAATCACATAAGATTGCGAATCTTTATAAAACTCCCTCCCACCAAAAAAAGAACCGCGAAACTCCGCACATATCGACAGAAACAATCAGGTCACAAGGCAAAAAATCGAAAGAGCAAGCACCCCCCTCGAAAACATCTGATTCTGCCTGTGCGAACCCTTAATACCCAGTCGTGAACATCATGAAAAATAACAATGAATATCCCAAAATCAACTCATTGTGGATGAGAGACACAAAAAACAACAACCATATAATCGAAGGAAAGCTATCTAAACATGAATTCGCCATCATCAAAGAATGGCATCTCTTTGAAAAGATACACGGCGTAAACACGCGCATAATTGCAGACATGAACCCGCAAGGCAGGATAACCAACATCATCTACGCCGGTAGAACAGACACAGCACAGATGTCTAAAGACATGTCTGCATACCTAAAAAAGACATTCCCCCCTGAAAAATTCCAGGCCGTATTCAGTCCGAAATTTACCCACCGCGAAGAACCGCATACATACCGCATCGTACTCTACGGTGAAGGTTATGGCGCGAAGATACAAAAAGGCGGTGGAAAATATCGAAAAGATTGCGCCTTCATTCTCTTTGATGTATGGATTAACAAATGGTGGCTAAACCAGGAGAATGTCAAAGATATTGCAGAAAAATTAGGCATCAAAAGCGCGCCTTTCATTGGGATATTTAGTATGTCCAAAGCAGTACAATACATAAAATCCAATCCCAAAAGCACAGTAGCGCAAGAGGACATGGTCATGGAAGGCATTGTAGCAAAAACAGATCCCCCCCCCTATTATTCCGCAACGGCGACCCTGTAATGTGGAAATTAAAAGTCTGTGATTATCAGGACAAATAACCATCCTAACAGAGAATCCTATCTACAGTATGGCTTTTGCTTCGCAAAATGATTATGGGCTCAAAAAGTGCATCAACCAGAACCTGAAACACAATAACCCATTCACTCTTCCCTTTTGATCTCAATAAATTCCAAACACAGCATAAATATAAATAGTTATCTTACAAGTAAGTTACTATGGAGATAACAAAATTTATCAACAGGAAGGAAGAACTATCCGGGCTGGAAAGTTTATGGGACAGCAACAAAGCACAATTTGTCGTAGTTTACGGGAGAAGAAGAGTTGGAAAGACCGAATTAATAAAGAGATTTGCAAAAGATAAAACCGCAATATACTTTCTTGCAAAACTGGAGTCAGAAAAAGAGCAGCTACATGATTTATCCTCTGTTTTAGCTGATGCTTTTAATGATGCTGTCATCAAAAATTCCCCAATGACTTCATGGGAAAGCATCTTCGAGTATCTTTACAGGCAGGACAAAAAAATTGTTTTTGTTATAGATGAATTTCCAAATATCGTTCAATCACCCAGGATTTTATCTGTGATGCAGCAGTATTGGGACGAGAAACTTAAAAATACAAAAATATACCTGATATTGTGTGGTTCTTCTCTCTCTATGATGGAAAAATACATTTTTGACTATAAGACCCCAATTTACGGGAGAAGGACTTATGATTTGAAACTTCCTCCACTAAAATTAAAAGATATATCTGAATTTTTCCCCGCTATAGGCATCGAGGAAACAATAAGAATCTATTCCGTTCTTGGAGGGACACCATCTTATCTGTTGGAATACAAAGGGACTCTGGATAACACTCTCATAAATATTGTAAATAAAAGAAGTTTTTTATACCGGGAACCAGAATTTGTTCTCAGGGAAGAGGTCAATGAGCCAAGATATTTTATGTCTATTTTGCATGCAATATCGACAGGTCTAAATACTGTAGGTGAAATTGTAAACTATACTGGAATTGACCGTGGTATTATAGGAAAATACATATCAATACTGATAGATTTAGATATGGTTGAAAAAGAGATTTCAATAACAGATACATGGAAATCAAGAAAAGGCAACTATTTTTTAAAAGATAATTTCTTCAATTTTTGGTTTCGGTTCATATATTCTAATATGGGGCAATTGGAATACAATCCTGATTTTTTTATACCTGGCTTTAAAAAGAATTTCAATACCTATCTCGGCTTCACTTTTGAGAAAGTCTGCAAAGAATTTCTGGTTGAAAACAGCAAATTACTGCCTGGATTTACAAAAATGGGCCGGTGGTGGCATAAAAATAAGCAAATCGACATAGTTTCCTTAAACGAGGAAACAAAGCAAATATTATTTACAGAATGCAAATGGAAGAACCTGAAAGAAAAACAGGCAATAAGAATTCTTAAAGATCTGGAAGAAAAGTCAAAATATGTTGACTGGAACATAGGCAAAAGAGAAGAATACTTCGCATTAATTGCAAAAAACATTGAGAATAAAGCCAAATTAAGAAAACAAGGTTACCTGATCTTTGACCTTGATGATTTTTAGTCATATTATGTCCAAAATAGAACCTGCGAGAGGAATTAGCTCAATATTCTCTGCATATTACCTCAAGTACCTACTTTATCCAATTTTCTTCTCACTCAACACCAATACATCAAAAAAATATAAACCCCAACAACCAATAATACAACCATGCAAAAAACAACCCTCCTCAAAAAAATAACCACCCACAGCGCAGCATACATCACATTCGCCGCAATACTCCTAACCCTCCTATGCCTCACAAACTCAGCATCAGCCTTCAACATAACCTCTATCGCACTCTACGACGACGAAAACGGCGCAACAACAAACCCCACAACCGCCATGACCCCCGCAGACGAGATGACACTCACCTTCAACATAACCGATGCATCCCTAAAAGAACTCTCAATAACAATCTACGACAGCGCCCAAACCACTAAGTCCGCATGCTACAACACAGACATCATAGAAAGCGCAAGCAGATGCGCATGGGTCGAATGGAAAAACAACTCAGGCGAAGAACTATTTGCAAGTCTCCGCCCCACCCAGACCAGCTGGGCAATAGACAAACCCAACTCACTCATCACAACATCATCCTTATCCCGGTTCGTATTCACCCCCGCGAAATCATCCCGCTACACAGATGCATCAACATGGACAATCCACATAAGAGCAAACAACGGCACAGAAGAAAGAACCCGGACCTTAACCCTAAACAACACCTACTACCTCATACAAACCGTCTCAAAATCATCCGTCCTGTTCGAGCCCGGTCAAAAAAACACAGTCAATCATCATCTTGCACAACTTGAATCAAACGGCTATGACCTCACATACATCCCGCTCACAATAATCTCAAACGCCCCCTACAACTGGAAAGCAAAATCAACAAACTTCACAGGCGCAGGCACAATAAACGTAGAAGCAAGCACCCTTGGCGCAGCCCTCACAGACACCCCCCAAAACCAGCTCTACCTCAACACAACCTACATTGACATACAAACATCCCACCCCCCCACCACAGACTCCGGCGACCAGAAACAGCTATTCCTATGGCTCGACTACCCCCCGGGTGACCCCGACACAACGTACACTGCATCCCTCTCCCTACAGGCATACATAACATCCAACACCTCACACACCGCCACCGAATCAACAGTCTCAATGAGTGCAGGCACAGACAACACAAAACCAGGCATAAATATAATCGCTCCACTGCCCCTTGCATGGACAAAAAATGGACACACCATCGACTACTCAATAAATGTGACCGACACACTATCTGGCTTCATGAACTCCTATCAAACAAAAAAATGTAAAATTTACTTTGGCGGCACCTTAGTATCCCAAACCTCAGTACAAAAAAACCCAACCTACAACATAAGCAAATGCACCGGCTCATTCACAGTACCCCAAACAGGCAACAAAAACGTAAATCTCAACATCACCTTAGAAGACATGGCAGGCAACTTCGCATACAACGACACCCTCTGGCTCCAGCTTGACCAATCATCACTCGACATCTCAGACATCGCACTCGTATCCACATCAAAGCCAAACGACCTTGACTGGTACTTCCTCGCAAGCGACACTCTAAGAATCGTAGGTCACATAAAGAACCAGGCAGAAGATGCCGTAAATACAACATTGACATCCTGGCTGGACATCCCGGGAGCAGCAGTCACAGTAAACTCATCCGCAATCTCATCTTCATCCCCATACACAATAAACACCCCCGGCAACATAGACATAGAATACTTCTTCACATCATCCAACATCGGTCCTGCAACCTTATATCTCACAGCAAAAGACCAGATGAACAACACAGCAACTTACAACAAGACATTCCACATAACAAACTACCTGAACTCAATCACGATACTCACAAACTTCACAGACAAAATATATTCACAGGGCGACAACATCTCAATCGAACTCGACACCAACACCGACGCGTACCCCGTCTGCATGGCAAACATCACAGCAACATTAAAAGACCCAGACAACAATGCAGTCCGCACAATACGCGCAGTCACAGACGCAGGCGGCAAAGCTCAATTCTACATAGACATACCAAAAACAAAAGAAGAATACTACACCCTCGAAGTCAGCGGTTTCTCCCCCATAGACACCACAAAAACCATCACAAACACAACCACAATCAACACCGAATGGCTGGACATTGAAGTAAACATCCACACCCCTGGATACATAGACACAAACCAAAGCACAAAAATCCGCATCTTCGGACGACTGGACTACAGCGACGACCCCGGCAACAACACAATTGTAGAAGGAGCAGCAGTCACATGCCTCATAAAAGGTCCGCACAACTACAACGACACAGACACAACAACCCTGAACTCCACGGGAGAATACAACTGTAATGGATTGAAAAACATCACAAAAGCCGGTAAATATCACTTCGAAATAAGCGCCCAAAAGACCATCAACAACTTCAAAATAAGCGGCTGGAACAAAGAAGAATACGTAACCATCACAAACATATCCGAACTACATGCAATACTCACAAACACCACCCAACCAACAGATACCTCCTCCGCTCTCATCATCACATCCTATCCAGAGAAAATCTCACTCGAACAGGGCAAAAGTACACTATACAACCTCACAATAAAAAACACAGGGGACACAATACTCAAAAACATAACACTAAAACTGGAATCTAAAGACACAGATGCCTACCATTATTCAGGAACAATACCGGAACTAAAAGAAAATAAAGAGATTCTTCTCCAGGTAAACATCATTTCATCAAACACATCAAAAACTGGGTCTTACAACATGTCCATATATCTCGAATCCTGCAATGGCACAAATACCTCCATATCATTCCTCCTCGATATCCTCTATGGCGACGCAGAAAAACAAAGAATCAAAACAAATTACACACAACTCAAAACAAAAATACACATTATGCGCCGCAGCGTAAACACTCTTCTGCCATCGAAAAACGAAAACATACAATTTTTGGATAGCAAACTTAAAGCAATAGAAAAACTCCTAAACGATCTGGAACTTGCACTTGAAAAAAACGACTACCTGGCTGCCGACAGTACAATATATGATATTGAACTTAAACTGCACAATCTGGAAGACACAATTCAGGATGAAATAGAAAAGCAAAATAAGACAACAAGAAAAAACATAATAATGGCAATAATCATAATAATAATCATACTCCTGGCAGCCCTCATATACTACATGTGGCTCCCTGCGAAATCCACAAACTATGAATTTGAGAAAAAAGACGAAAAAACACTCACAGACACAAAAAACATTGCAAAGCAAAAAATCCGCGAATATCTTGAAAAGCTAAAACACAATCTAAAAGAGAATCCAAAATATAATTATCACAGAAAAGACAGGTGGTCATCATCCTAACGAAGAACTGGACAATAATCTCATTCATACTAATAACTGCACTATCATTCTTCCTACTCTCACAATCTAACATAACCTCAGATTATGTATTCAATCCATTGGGTCTGAGTATAAAAATGTTGACACCCGGGGGTTTAGGTCTAAATCTTTTGCCCTTTATATTATTTCTATTCATATTTCCACTATCCTGGTCCATACTGTGTTTATACTCATTATCCACAAAAAAGCTGGACTACACAATACTTCTTGCCCCTATGTTGCTGACTCCGTTAATAGTTTTCATTCTTGGAATATCCATATCATCACTTCTAATTTCAACGGGCTTTATCATCTCCGCCTTTCTGGCTCACTACATCTCATATAATGACAAAGAGCACTACAAAAAGATAAGTGTCTCAGGCATAACAAAAAACAGTACCGCAAAATCACTCCTCACTCTAGACCTCGTAATCGCCATAACATTATACTTATTGCTAATCACAAGTCCCCAGGACCCAAAAGACCGCTTTGAGTCAGACCTTGGAGATGCGATGAGCAACATAATGCCTCAAATGTTGCAGGATCATGTAATGGAAGAGCAAAAACAACAGGCATACCTCTTTCTTGAACACATGGAAAATACTCTGCTTAACTCAATGGAGTCAGGCATGTCTGATCTCACAAGAGAAGAAAGTGACATCTGTGCCGGCGCTCTAAGAAAAGACATGACCAAAATAGACACAACTGCAAAACTTGCAGTTGACGAGCAATTTGAAGCCCAATTAAACGCTACTCTGTCCTCCGGCCTCCTTCCAAAGCCAATGATAGAACAATTCTCCGGGTACTATCCTCTGCTCATAGTATTTAGCCTGTTCGCAACCCTCGAAATACTGCGAATTATGCTTTTTGTGCATCTATCTGCCATATACGCATGGATCTTAAGCAAATTCATAGACATACCTTCCGAACCCCAAAGCAGCAATAAAACCGCAGAAATAAAAAAGGCCGTGCTCAATCAAAACGATCCCGGCGCCGCAAACAATACGGCATCCGGGTCTCAGAATACAACTTATTCCGCGGCACGCACTTCAAATTCAGGTGCATCCTATAATTCAAACCCATATTACTGTGCCGATGATGAATTACCGCAAAGAAAGACAAACACATATTAGCCAAAGATCATAATCAGACAACTCTTATTCTCTAAAAGCCGAATCATCCCAATTCTCATTTATAGTTGTCGGAGTAAGGTCTCTGGTAAACATCACAGGAAATTTCGTACCCTTTTCTAAGATACCTATATATATATATATATTGATAGCAATATATTGAGATATAGCAAACCACATCAAAATGCAGTTTATCTATCCTAAAAAATCACGGCACTCATACACATATTTCGTGAATGTCAACAACCGCCGGTCAAATAGATATGCGGCATGCCTCACACACATCACCAAAGGTTGTTGACACGCAAAGATTCCGCATACCGATAGTCAATAGAGTAGCGGGATTTTTAGCGTTTTAACAACAGGTACACACAAATATCCCCTCAATATGACACAGTATTAAGCCCAAATACCATTATCCTACAACTCAAAAAAGCCAAA
>QMVA01000021.1 GCA_003660865.1 Candidatus Nanohalarchaeota archaeon
AATGAGAATGCATTGATGTCAAAATTAAATCACATTCTTGTAGGATTACCTACAAAATTAAAAACGGTCTGTAAAGTTTATAAGTTGTGAAATCAAAATTGGAGGTGTTGGGGGCAAACTTTAGCCGATGTTTGAACACGACCAATATTTTTTTTAGGTATGAAGTGAGGGTTGTAAATGTTGATTGAAAAGCAGAAATATAGTGCCACCCGTAAGATACTTATAGTTATAGCTGTATTTTTTCTGCTTTTGCCACTGGATGCTTGGGCGCTGATAAGCCTCGGCAGTGTTTCAGATACTCATAAGACCGTTTATTCTTCTCCGGGCAGAGATATCATGTTAAAGTATTCTTTTTTCAATAGTGGTAGTGAGAATCTTAATCTTAAAGTGAGGTTTGATGCGCTTAATGATGGCACGAAGTATGATTTGGTGGACTATGATAATAAGATGCATTTGATGTATGATCCTTATCCTTCTACGTTTATGAATGCGCTTTATCTTACTTTGCCTCCTTTGACCAAAAGTCCGGACTCTTCTTCAGATAAAGAATGGATTGCTCTTGATGGAGGCACAAATTATGCTGAGGTTAAGGGTGCTTATCTGTTTATCCAGATACCAGAGCAGAATATTCATGCGAACCCTTACAGGCTGAAAGTGGTGGCTACTACATATGATGCTTCTGATCCTTCGGATACACAGAATACGACATCAATACAGAAAGTTGTTCAGCAGAGAGAATACATTGTCAGAATATATAATGATGCAGAAAGGATTGAACTTATACCTGACTCGCGCGACTCAGACAATGACGGGCTTTCAGATAAGAAAGAATCAGAGACATATCATACAAATCCATATAAGAAAGATACTGATGGGGACGGGATAAGTGATGGAGATGAAGTCCGGGGAAGAACAGATCCGAATGATCCAGATGATCCGGGAAGAGGCATGACTTCTTCGGGAACATTATTCGATACATTGCGGAATATGGCCGGGTTTGAAAGCAATGATCTGCCAGGTCCAGGCGCGAATGAAAGCAGTGACCAAGAAATCAATAATGATGTGAGTGCTGAAAGTAGAGAAGATACAAATACTGGCGGGAATTATGAGAACATAGAAAGAAATGAGGACACGCCAGAGAAAAGTGATGAAAATAATTATGGGCCCACAGGTCTTTTTGTGGATATGCCCGCATCAGGTCCTGTGAATGTTGCTACAGTGATAATTATTATTCTTGGTGCCCTGCTCATATCTCGTCTGTTGAAATCAAAGGTGTAGACATGATACGATCAGGAATATGCAAAAAAAATATGACTTTTATTGTCGTCTCTATGCTTGTAGTATTATTTCTTATTAGTATGGGGTCGCACGCAGTAGATGAGATTAAAGGCATTGAAGATGCACCTGATCCTGTGAATGTTGATAGTGCAAATATAACAATCAATGCAACTGTCAAGTATACTGCGGCTGGCAGCGGCGGCAATATCACCACACTTGTGATTGAATATCCTGTGAGTGAAGAAGTCAGGATGAGTTATGTCCGGGATATTTCTTCTGATGAAAAACAGTATACTGTATTCTATAATCCTAACCAGACCGGAGAATATAGTTATCGCATCATGGCAGAAGAAGATGGCGCTGTCACGAGGGTGTCAGGGATATACACATTTGATTCTGCGTATTTTCCATTTATCAAATCAATCAGTGATTCGCCGGATCCTGTCAAATACGATGCAGGTAGTGTAACTTTCCAGGCAGATATCTACTACTGGAATTATTCCCTGGATACTGTGCTTCTTGAAATTGTAGATCCAGTTTTTATAAACATTACGATGACAAATATATCTGCACTTGAAGAGGGTTATGTTTTTGAGGCAAGTTACGACCCTGGAAATGTCAGCACATATAATTACACTATATTTGCAAATGATACGTCTGGTGCTTTTTTGTATTCTTCATATTATACTTTTGACTCAGAAGGATATCCGCCGGATATCAATAGTATCTCACACATCCCCGGCATTGTGCTGCCAGGAGATGAGGTGGTTTTCACTGTGAATGTTACTAATGTGCGGGATGACATTGATACTGTGCTTTTGAACATTGTTTCACCCGTGTCAGAAAGTATTAATATGATTAATATCTCCAGCGATATTTTTGTGGCAAGTTATACGACGCCTTTGAACCCACGGGGGATGTTCTATTATCAGATCTGGGCTAATGATACTGAGGGGTTTGTGAGCATTTCAGATTATCATGTATTTATAAGTAATGATCTTTTATGGGATAATGCGACAATCAGTGTGAAAATATCTCCTTCATGCTGCGGGATGTTTTCGTTTTTCTATGTTCCTGAAAGGGTTATGCAGAATCAGACATTAATTCTTTTAAGTATTTTTGAGAACTGCGGGAACGTGGGTATAAACGAAACTACGAATATAACTGTAGAGAAAGACGTGATAAATGAGTATGGAATGATAAACGAATCTAATCTTGTGATTATACCGCCAAATATCATCCGGTACTGGCAGGGTAGTATGGAATATGTTGAGTCGCTCAATGACGATGCTTTCTTTTCTATTTTCTACACTACAGGGCTTCCACTGGGAAATTATACTGCGAATACTTCAGCATTCTACTTTACAAATACAACCATAGAGAATGAGACTTTCGATTGCAGCGGGGTGATAAGTCTTTCGAGACACTTTGAAATTGTCGAGGAAACCGGGGAGGGGGAAATATCTCCAGTAGTTATTATAAGGGAAATGCCCTCGCAGATTAACCAGGATACTGTGAACTGTAATTCGAACAGTACATGGAATGGTTCGTGTACATATACAAGCGTAAAGCTGATTGTGTATAACAAGGGTGCTGAAGCTGTAAATTCTCTGGTATTAAGTGATCTGGCAACCAGGGTATGTAGTGGAGGAAATTGTAGCCCTCTTGCATACCGGTGCGTGAATAATTCAGACAGTTATTCGTGCTATACTGTTGTGGATAATTTATCGGAAATACATCCAAATGCAGCGTCTTATGTATATTTTCACTTAAACAGCGGTCTTAAACCGCGGGAATATGCCATACTAGAATATGAACTCGTTCCAACGAACAATGCAATGTATTATGACACCGCACAGTCAAACTGGTATGATTTTTCTGCGAGAGCAGATTATTATTATGGTGCGGCAAATGAATCATGTACTGCACAAGAAGATCATGACGTTTACAATCCGCCTTTGTCTGATGTGTTATACCTGACTAATAAATCGTCTTTTAATTATGGGTTGGATGTTGATATAGATACTTCAAATGAACAGAGGAGTTTTGAAGTGGATAGTGATGTGACTTTTAATGTTCGGGCGATTTCGATTTCCGGCAGTGATGCAGTTAAAGAGCCGTGGCATACAAGGATAACACTCCCCTCTTCGTGGAATGTTACATCTTGTGCGTATGTTTCCGGACCAAGCTGCATCTGTAGTTTCAATAACACAGAAAAATGGGTCATGTGCAATGGCTCTTCGGATGTTTCTAATATGGCTGTGTCTGAGTTCAGCTTTACTGCAAATACACAGATACAGAGTGATTTTTTACTGGGTGCATATTCAAATGATTCTAATATGGACAGATATATGAATGAGTATTATATTCCGGGGTTGTTTGCTTTATCTAGGGCAATTATAGAAGAAGAGGTGCCGGAGCCGACACCTGAGCCGGAACCAACTCCGACACCGAGTCCTGAACCCGAACCAATGCCTCAGCCGGAACCTAAACCAGAGCCTATAATCGAAATTGTATTAACTCCTCTTAACAGTAGCTATAAAGCGTTCCAGGGGCAGATAATTCCGACAATATATAAAATTGAAAATATCGGGGAGACTTATGTTGAAAATATTAGCATTGAGCCGGTTCTTTTGCCGGGATGGAACTATTCAGAAACCCTTATTGATTTTTTGAATGTTTCCGGATATGTTAACAGGACCATGTTTATTACTCCACCAGTGGACGCGATCCCTGCAATGTATGCAATTCCCATCAGGGCGATTGTCAATAATGAAACTGCAGATATTGCGTATATATGGATTGAGGTTTTGCGCATACAGGATTATCCAAAAATAAGGATTGTTGAGGCGCCACAGATTGTCGAGTTTGAAGAGCTTTCGAATGTTACGATTCCTATTCTTGTGGAAAATATCGGAAAAAAAGTACTTCATAATGTTTCTGCAAGGATTGAGAATGCAGAGCAGTGCCTGGGTGGCACGCACGCAGGTGAGCAGATTCTGAATCTAAGCGAAATGAAGTCAATTGATTTTCAGGCAACTACGACCGAAGGACCGAAGGTGTGCCAGGCAAATCTTATTGTTTATTCCCGGGAGAATGCTTATGCCTTTGCGCCAGTCAAAATAATAATCAAGGCGAAACCGCCGCTTATCCCGATTCATAAACGCATCACTCCCTGGCTGGCTTTACTTTGGACAATAATTTTTGTGATTTATGCAATAATCAGGAAGAGAAAAACAAGGGTGGGTGATGCACCTACTTCTAACCGGCCCAGGATGATACTTTATATGCTCTTGTTCGGGGAGTTGATTACTCTTGCGTATGTTTTTCTTTGGTACTTCGGAGTGATTGAGATAATCTGAATCCACAGAATTGTTATTCCCAAGTGGATAAATACTCCGCAGCTTGCTGCGGATATAAATCACTTGGGAAGATTAAAAATCGTGAAAATTTAGGTTGATGGGGTGTATTTTCAAGCTTTTTAATTGTCAGGTCATAATTTATGGACAATTAAAAATCGCCGGCTTAGAAATTCGCGTAATACCCCACAACTTGCTCCGATTGGGATGTAGCCAAAGCCAGATATTCTCATATGAATGGCTTTGCCACATCTTAAAAATCACAATGTGATTTTTAGGCGCCTAACCAATCTGCGATTGGTTCGGATACATCATTATTGGAGCAGTATTTGCCGTGAGTATAGCGAATTTCAGGTGTTTTTTATTTAGGCATGTACTTTTTGTGGTCTTTTTTCTGTGTCTTTTTGATTCCGAACCTGTCGAGTTCTTCTCTTTCTTCTTCAAGCAATTCCTCCTCTGATGTGTATTTTAGATTCATGCAGAAGTATACCAGTGAGAATATCATTATTCCGATGCCGATCAATGGAAGAAGATATGCGGGAAGCAGCATGTTTAGAACATTGAATGCGTTTACTAAGTCTCCTTCTTTTGAGAAGAAATATATTACCGGGGAGAACAGAAAACCAATTGCTATGAAGCTTGTAAATATTGAGTATTCGAGGTAGTCTTTTTTTGTGAGGTACCAGTCGAGTATGAGCAGAGAAAATCCAATTGCCAATGTGCCTGTGATGCCTGCTAAATAGAGTATTGCCCATTGGATGTTGCTCATTATACAGCGAGAGTATACTGTTGCATATAGGCCGCTTTCGATGGATGAGTGAAAATCCGCCCAGTATGGGCAGTTGTAGTATTTCAGGACAAGAATATGGAATAATTCGTGTAGAAAGGGGGATATTATGAAAGCGATTATTGGAAATGAAAAGAGTCCGGCAATCATGTATGCGTTGTAGTGATGTTTATTAGTTATGCATCGGGTTCTTGCTTTTGGTTTTCGGGCAGTTTTTTTTTGTTTATGATTATTTTCCCACATGGTTATCATTTTTTAGGATGCTTTTTAAAAGATTCTCTTTTTAGACCTATTTTAATTTTCTGCGTGAAAACCAGTGTGCATAATATCAAGAAAATAATTATTATGTATGCTGAATAAGTATCCATATCATACACCGAAAAAGCGATCTATTTTATCTAAAAGTCCTGATTTCTTCTGTGAAATGTGTTTTATAATCTGTTCTTTTTCTACGTTTTTTTCTTTTTTTTGTTCTTTATCTTGCCCTGGTATTGCAATTAACTTAGCCAGACGTTGCGCCTCTCCTAGCAGTTGCGGGATTTCTTCTTTTTTCATGGAATCTTCATATTCTCCTTTGCTCACTTTTTCAAAGAACATAATGAGATCGGCACGTGTCTGCGGTTCTATCGTGGATGTTGCCAGTTTTAACATTAGCTCGTTGTAGGTCTGCTCTTCTTTAATGTCAATCATTTTTTCAATGAGCCCTTTCAGGATAAATGCGCATTTTATAAGTGAATCTTTCTGTTCATGTGTTCTTATGATTGCTCTCATTTCTGATACGATGGGGTCATAAGTGGCTTGGTTTGAATGTCTGGATGAGATTCCAAGAAATTGTTTTGTTTTTCCGATTATATCATGCGGCTCTTCATCTGGTGACGGCGCACTGGCCAGTTCGTCTCCTGTATCCACATCCTGTGATGGTGGGCTTTCGGGGTTGAATACTATCTGCCTTTTGATTTTGAATTCGTTTTCTGCTATTTTCTTTACGAGTTCATTTTTGTATTGTTCAAAGACGACATCTATTTTTGAAAAGATTGTATCTGCCCTATTCAGTTTGGTGTTCAGTTGCTCTTTTTTTTGGAGATATTCTTTTTCAGGTATCATACCGAGACTGGACATCCTTGTCAGTGCGACCAGATCTTCGCGATATCTCTTATGCTCAATATTGAAAGGACCTGCATCTAAAGATGTTTTTATCTCATGTTCCAGTCTTTCTTTCAGATGATCAAGTTCTTCTTTTTCAAGTGTTCTTAAGATTGTGTCTTCTATATCTGCTATTTTTTTTTCTATCTGTTTTTTGTTTTTCTCATAGGATTCCAGACTGATAATGTCATCTTTGTATATTTTGTCCAGAGCTTCTATGTCATCTGAAAATGTCCGTTCTCTTTTTCTTAGTTCCTTTACTGCTTTTGAATTGTCTGCGGCGGTTTCTATTTCTTTTTCATCTGCATGCAGAGCATGTGATTCTCTTATTTGCTCATGTAAACTTCTGAGCATTTCGGCAGGTTTTACTGTCTTATTCATCTCATAGAGGTCTGATTCCATTTTGTTTAGGTGACGGTGCAGTTGTTCTCTGTTTTCCTGGGTGAGCAGTACTTTTTCTTTTGGTTCCTGAACGGAAATGACTGGTTGTTCTGTCGGCAGGGGCTCTGTTTTTGTCTCCAGTAGCTCAGAGGTATGCGGTTTGCAGAGTTTGCTTTTAATCTGTTCAGAGATCGTAATGACTCTTTTGTCTGGTTGAGCGGAATTTGGTGGTTGTTCTGCAGGAATAGGATTAGATGCTGTATCATGAGACGCGGAGGGATTACTTTCGAGTTTGCTCTTGATTCGCTCATAGAGGGATTTAGATAGAGCACCTATTTTTAATGCACTATTTATTGTTTTTGGCGGGTCGTTGTCTTTTTTGAGGGTTGTGCTTTTAGTTTTATGTAGAGATAGCTCTTGAGGGTTTGTTTTTTCTGTCGAGAGTGTTGCTTGCGCCACGGAAGGATTGGATTTTTGTTTTTTTGTTTTACTATGAATTTCCTGCGGGATTGAGTTTGTATTAAATCCGTGTTCTGTGGCATGTGATAAGTTTTGTTTGTCTTTTGGCATAGATGTGCTCTTTTGTATTTGCTGATTTGCGTGTGAATGATGAAGATTTACAGAGTGCCGGTTATCTTCAGAGATAAGACTATTATTTCTAATCTCTCTATCTGTGATTGTTCGTTGTTTTGTTTGCGCCATTGTCATTATAATCACTACAGATATATGTAGGGAGAAGCCATAGGTCCTAAAGTTATGGCTTTTACTCTATGTTTGTCTTGAATTATATTTGTTTAGGAATGAAATTTAACTAACCTCCTCAAAATACAACTTTTGTTCTCCTAATCTATGGGGATCAAGCATATTAAACACAGTCTATGTCGTTCCAAAATGTAAAATGTGCATGTTATTTCCACGTGGGTTCAATACCCGCAGCTTGCTGCGGATATAATTCACTTGGGAAGACTAAAAATCGCCGACTTAGAAATCCGCGTAATACCCCAGAGCTTGCTCCGTTTGGGATGCCGTCAAAGCCAGACATTATCGTATGGCTTTGCCACATACGTCACTATTGGTACAGTATTTGCCGTGAGTATAGCGAATTTCAGGCGATTTTTTTTATTTCGTATCTGTTCCTTAAGCCCAGATATCTGCGAGTTCTTTTTGCACTTTGCCTAGTTTTTCGAGCTTTCCTGTAACGCTGTTTAGGTTCTTTTCCACTTTAATGCGGCGATCGTTCAGCTTGCTTTCATTGTTTGCAAATTCTGTTATCATGCCGCGTAGTTCCATTTCTTTTGTCTGAATACTTTTTAGGTTATTTTTGACGTCTTCTAACTCGTTTTCGAGTTTGGATTTATCGTCTTTGATTTTTCTGATCTCAACTTTCAAATCCCTGAAAATCTGCATAATCTCTATTTCTTTTTGTTTTCCTTCCACAGATACGTTGTTTACATTGTCGTTTTCATCCATTACATCACCTCTTAATTATAGTTGAAGACATAACTTTTGGAACTCATGTCTTCACCATATCATCAAAAATCACTTTGTGATTTTTATGATTCAGCAAATCAAAGGATTTGCCCGAATCCTTAAAATTGCCATACAATTCCAAGACTGCGGAATTGCCATACAATTCCTAATTTCGCAATCACTAAAAATCCGCTTTATGTGGTGGATTTTTGTGACGATAAAAATCAATTAGATATCGATTTTTAGTCATATAGGAAATCGGTACGATTTGCGGAATTTTAAAAATTTGTACCAAATTTCCAATTTTCGAAATGGGTGAACATTTCGAAAATCCAGTGAATCAAAGATTCACCCGGATAGATTAACGTCTCTTGGTTTTTGGCTAAGTTTGTTCCTTTAGTAACGACGTCAACTATATTCCAAAAAACACCGCGAGTATATGCTGACCGCTGGTTTTCTCCGTATGCATGCTCTGTTGTGTGCGTTTCTACGCCTCCATTATACGGGGTGTTGTCTTAAACTCTTGCGGGCAGCCGTCATCATAATCGCTGTGTGAATATGAGTCCTGTGCTAAAGTTTAGTTTTGTATTACTTTTATAAGTGACGATATATAAATAATTAGCTATATACTCTAATAGTAAAGTGAACTTTTACAGTTTATTTATTTCAATGACGAGTAGATATTGAAAGCTTAATAGTATAGAGGGATAGAGTTGTGGGTGAGTTGTATAGACAAGCGTGAATTAGAGATAATGTCTGATAGGATTGCAGAGTATAATGAGAAACTAGATAGTGTACACAAGGAAATCGGCAAGGCTGTTATCGGGCAGAAGGATGTTCTTGATGCTGTGTTTACATGCATGCTCTCTAATGGTAATATATTGCTTGAGGGTGCGCCGGGACTTGCAAAGACCCTGCTTATTATGAGTATTGCTAAAACTGTCAAGGAAACGAAGTTCCAGAGAATTCAGTTTACGCCGGATCTGCTGCCGGCAGATATCCTGGGTATTTCTGCATACGATCCAGAGAAGGGGTTCTATACTATGAAGGGGCCGATTTTTGCTAATTTTATTCTTGCAGATGAGATTAACAGGGCGCCTCCGAAGGTTCAGAGTGCAATGCTATCTGTGATGCAGGAGAAAATTGTCGTCATAGGAAAGGAAACTTTTCCCCTTCCGCCTCCGTTTTTTGTGATGGCTACGCAGAATCCTCTTGAGCAACAAGGGGTTTATCCGCTGCCGGAGGCGCAGATTGACAGGTTCCTGTTCAAGATTGCTGTCAAGTATCCCAAGAAAGAAGAGGAGAGATTAATTGTTGACCACAATACGATGATTAATGATTTTGAAAGTTATGATATTGAGAATGTGCTGGTTCCACAGGACATATTTGATATGCAGTCTATTGTAAAGGAGGTTTATCTTGCGCCGGAAATCAAGCATTATATTGTCGAGCTGATTAATGCTACCAGAAATCCCGAGGAGTATGGGATGAAGTATGGCAAGTATATTGATTGGGGTGCGTCACCAAGGGCATCTATCGCACTTCTTATTACGGCAAAGGCACATGCTTTTCTTGAGAACAGGGCATATGTGCTGCCGGAGGATGTGCGTGAGGTTGCGCACAATGTGCTGAGGCACAGGATTATCCTGAATTATGAGGGAAAAGCAGTGGAATTAGAGACTGATACAATCATTGATGAAATTCTCCGGTCCGTAGCGGTTTTGTGAATCCGGATTACCTGCCTGTACCCCACATGTTGAACCATTTTATAAGCGGGTTTATAAATGGCTCATTGGTGTAGCATTTTATGAATCCGGCGTGGACATCTTTAAATATTCTCTCAATATTCTTTTCCTGTTTTTCAGCTTCCATCCGGTATTTTTCGCGGATTCTGTCAAGGTTTACGTCTGTGACAGATTTCGTTATGGGATCAGACATCCTGAAGTTTCCCAGGTCATCCGGGATGAAACTGTCTCTTATGTCTCTCACCATTATACCGAGTACTCCTTCGAACTTTGATGATGCCGCTTTCAGGAGATCTTCCCATTCGTCGCCGACATTGATAAAGTCAGATATTATGAATACTATGCTCTTGCTATCCAGTGACGATGTGGCAGTTTTTAGGCCAGAATATAGATTGCACCCTCCTCCATAATTTTTTTGGTTGCTGAGTTCCCTTAAAATTCTGTAGTACTGGTCGGATGCTTTCGAGGGCGGTATGTTCTTGTGGATCCGGTCACCGAACATCCCTATTCCTGCTTTGTCGCCTACTTCAATTGCTGTATATACCAAGCTTCCTGCAATTACTGAAGCGTATTCGGTTTTTAGCTTGTCCTGCGTGCCAAAGATCATTGTTTCTGAGGTGTCGAGGAGGACGTATATGTTCAGGTCGCGCTCTTCTTCATAGACCCTGACATAAAGCTTATCGATTTTTTTTGATGTGGACACTCTTCTTGAAATTTTCCAATCAATCATCGAGGCATCGTCAGAGATAATGTATTCTCTCAACCCTGCGAATTCCATACCGCGGCCGCGAAATATAACCTTGTATTTTAAGATAAATCTGACTTCATCGACTAATCTTTTGACATTTACATCTATTTCATGCATGAGATTTTTGATTTCAGGATGAATATGGAGCTTGCTTTGCCGGATTTCTTCGTCTTTGATGTCTATTGCCTTCATGAAAATCAACTTATTGAATCTTAGGGTATTGTCTTATATTTGGTTGCTCCAAGACCCCATTCTATTAATAGCAGTAGAGCGGCGAGAATCAGTATGTATTTTACAAGAGGTATTCTTGTCGTGTCCTTTGCCAGTACTGCGCTTTCAAAGGCGGCGTCCAACTCGTCTTTATTTGTTACGAAAAAATACTCGCCGTTGGTCTGGTTTGCGATGTTTTTCAGTTCAGTTACATTCAGTTCCTGAAATTCTACTGTTGTTGCGTTTGTCTCTTTCAGGTGAGATGGTAGTTCAGAATCCTGATTGATGTTTAATGTGTCATTTCTGAGACCTACGCCGATTGCATAGACTGTAATGTTGTTTGTTATAATATACTTTAGAGATTCTCCAAGGTCTACTCCCCTGTTGTTGCGACCATCGGTTATTAATGTCACTACTCTTTTCTTTGAAGTGTTTACCAACAGCCCGCTCGAAGTTATCAGGGCATCTCCAATTGCAGTGCCTGCGACAGAATCGAAAGTGATTTCGCGCAGTAATAGTTTTAGCTCTTTGTGGTCATCAGTTAGTTCTGATTTTACATATGATTTACCTGCAAATGTGACTATACCTATCTTTGTATTCCCCGGGACTTTGCCCATAAGGTGTATTGCTGAGTCTTTTGCAGATTCAAGCCTGCTTGGCTCAAAAGTTCCGTTGTCAGATGTCAGCATACTTGATGATGTATCTATTGCAAATATATAATCTGTGTCAGAAACAGTATCTATGATGATGAGTGTTAGGTTCGAGATGCCGACGATTATCAGAAACATTGCAGCAATGCGGAGTGTGAGTGTCAGGTAGTTTTTATGAAGTATCTCATAGCCAATGACTCTTTTAAGGGTTTCATAGTTTGCAAATTTTATTGTTCTTTTTTCTATTTTTCTTAATGTGACGATGTGGATGATGACAATTAACCCGATTAAGACTATCAGTAAATTGACATTCTCATAGGTGTAGCTTATCTGCATTTTTGAATCACTTCTAAGTGTTTTGCAGTTAAATTATAGGAGTTCTGGAATATAAATATTCGCGGAGTTCAGAAGCTTGGATGATTTCAAGATTTATCGCCATTAGATGCGTTATGTGCGATGAAAAAAAAGATGATGACCCTGCCTGGGAGGACAGGGTCAAAGGGAAGAGAGCATATGTAAATATAATGACCCTGCCTGGGAGGACAGGGTCAAAGGGAAGAGAGCATATGTAAATGTAATGACCCTGCCTGGGAAGACAGGGTCAAGGGAAGAGATAAACATATTCTCTTTTGCTATCACCTCACAGTACATCTGCCATTACTGTCAGCGTTCCATTGGTTACTGCACCTACTGGTACTCCGTAAGGGACATAGAGCCTTAGGTCAACGGCAAATGAGTCGCCGGGCGTTAGCTTATTACTCGAATATACCTCGTCTAAACTGCATCCGCTTGTACCTGGTGCATCTGCATTCCATCGGTAAAATCTTACCTTGCTGCAATCAGCACTAACAGCTGCGCAGTAGTCTGCACTGCCTATTGTGAATTTGTCCACTACACCCCAACTGCTATCTCCAGAGCCAACAATTGATTTAGAGCCATCGCTCAAATCAATATCTCCTGTCTCATCGATGGTATGTGCTGTTGTACCGAGATGGAGCTTTCCCACACCGGTTCCATTACAGTAAGACCCATCAGATGCTGTTGCCCAAAAATATTCATTCGGACCTACACGTAATCTTCCCTGTCGCTTGTAGTTTGTTGGTAGTGTCAAATAGACTATGTCTGTGCTGTGATTGAACTCCAACCGGTCAACAAATGCATATTCATTCTCAGACATACTGCTGTTTTTAATTGCAAGGAAATTTGCAGCATCATAATTTGTTACGACACCAGTACCGAATGGCCTTACTGTGGGTTGTGACGTGTTGAACCAGACATGGGTCAGGTTCGTTGAGCCGATGTTTTCTATTTGTATCTGGCTGAGGTTCAAACTATTATATGTATAGTTTACTACCATGGTCCCGGGATCCTGTGTATTATAGTTCAGTACCTGTGGCGTAATATCAATCATTGTTTTTGACGCGATGGTTAAGGTTACTGTTGCGTTTCCTGTCACGTTGACATCGAAAGCA
>QMVA01000022.1 GCA_003660865.1 Candidatus Nanohalarchaeota archaeon
GAGTTCGGCATGGATGAAAACAGGAATATTATGCTTCTTGATACATTCGGAACGCTTGATGAGGACCGGTGGTGGGATATGGATAAGTGGCAGGAAGGAAAGATCAATGAGCTTTCCAAAGAGTTTGTGCGCATGCATTATCGAAAGATTGGGTATTTTGATAAGCTCGAGAATGCGCGAAATAAAGGGCTTCCTGAACCGGATATTCCTGCGCTGCCAGAAGATGTTATTTTGCAGACGACTGAACTTTACATGCGGATGTATGAGAGGATTACCGGCAGAAAACTGTGATTCGTTTTCTATGTTATTTGAGATGACATTTACTTTGGTTTTTTTGGGAATAATATTATTTAGTTCATCGTATTTACTTATTGCATCATATTATCTAGAGGGTCGCATGGTGCAGATGAGTTTTTGGGTTTAGTACCCTGAACTTTTGATTGTGCGCAATTATTCTTTTGCACGTTATCGCATATATCTCATCTGCACGATGCATCACTTCTATCATGGAAGGTATAAATTGATTCTCCTGTGGGGATATAAACTCTTCGGGAAGGTAGGTTGCCGATATAAAGAGGGTGATTGAAATGATTGCGCATAGTCCTTATTGTTATACTGGTTTGGCTGCCGAAGTACTGGCATCACCTATCCTCAAATTATTGATAAATTGGTACTTCTGTTATTTTTCCGTTTGCATCTATGACAATTAAATATATTCTATCTTCTCCGGTTATAGTGACTTCAGCAGATTTAACTATTTCATTTTCAAAAACATCTGTTTTTATTTTACTGATTTTTTCTATATTTTTTTGCTGACTATTAAAATACTGGCTGATTAATTTTGTTACTGTCTCATCACTTATCCCTATATCAGATAACTCACATTTATGTGTCTTCTTATTACAATTCTCCTGTTCAAGAGCGCAGAAGCAATCATTACAACATGTATTACTATTTTCAAAGCTTTCACATACACCATTTCCACATATTGGCAGCACACATTCCTTTTTTGTATGTGAGCAATACTCTCCTTGAGAACATTTACAGTCTTTAGGATTATCTAAGCAGTTTTCTGTAACATCACAGATTCCGTCTCCATACACAGGCGCCGAAGGTTTCAATATAAAGTATATCGCTACCACGGATATCAGAACTACTGCCAGAATCAATAAAATGTTTTTCGTATTTAGCTTTGAATCATCCATTGTAACCACCTGTTTTAATAGCGACATACTTTATCGGCATATCACCACATATTTTTTATTTTCAGGGTAGGATCGCCGTAGAAGTTGTTTATAAATGCACGGTCTGCATACCCGATTTCTGAGAGATAGTCATTTTTGCCTTCAAGATATGCATCTCCGATTCTCTTCCCTACAGCGAAGTTACGCACATATCTGTAATATAGTGCCCCAACACCACCATTATCTATATTTTCAGTACATGCTGTGCCCCGGCTTGCACAGCAATTATAGTGTGTGCTTCCGAAAAATACAGAACCCCCTCTTTTGGCAAACATCTGGGTAATTCCCTGACTTGCACTGGAGTAATCTATAACACCGCCATGGCATGGCACCATCATCCACATGGCACCACCCACATCCATACTGTTTAGATTGCCTGGACTTAAAGCATTTGGATATATTTGTGGCGGGCCAGGAGATCCATGCTGTGTAAGGTAGAAAAATCCTTTGCCACTAGCCGCTGTTGATGAATCCCTGGTGCCTACTTTACAACTGGGGTTCCCAGGACATTTATCACCCCATATATACTGGCTGAAACATTCCATGGTAAGATAATTTGAGCCTAATGTACGTTCAACGTGATTTGATAGATCCAGTCCTCCTGAATTATGCATGCTGATATGCGCATCAAGAGCTGCCATGAGCTGGTCATAATCCCCATTATTTGGATCAAGTATTCTTCCGACAGGAATATCAATCCTGCCGTTTGGCTCCCCGTAGTTTCCATAGAAGTCATCACTCTTATACCCGCTCATGGTTCCCATCAGGAATCTATCCTCTCCGCCTATAATTATTATATATTTTGCATTTAGTTTTTTTATCAACTCTTCCAGAACCCCGTCAATTGAATTCGCATTGTGGGTACTCGATTTCGCAACCTTTGTGGCTATAACATCAGAAGTCTCGTCTTCATCAAGGTAAAAGAAGCGGGCAGTTAAGCCATCACCCTGTAATGCATTAACATAATCATTGCGAATCTTATTTTCGAGGCTTGCAAGTTGTGTGGTGCTGTAAACGTCATCCATGTTGTTTCTGAGTGCAACTATCAGGACGTCATACGTACCACTGCAGTCGTTGTCTGTACTTTCGGTGCATCCTGCCGGACAGCAGTCATCGTTGTCCTCGCATGCTGTTTTTAGTTCGTGCACGCATATCTGGCTTGCGCATGTATCTATCGTGCAGGCGTTGTTGTCATTGCATTGCACATGAGTGGAGCATTCGGGTGTGCAATCATTGTCATTTGCAGGGTTGCATCCATACGGGCAGCACCCATCGCCTGATGTGCATGATGTTATATCATCATGTGTGCAGAATCCGCCTACACAATTATCTGTTGTGCATGGATTGTTGTCATTACACTGGGATGGATTTTCGCATTCAATACAGTTTTGCTCGGACAGTACATTGAATTGTGATTCTGTTCCGGCGCTGCAGCCATCAGGCATTGTTGATGTGAGTGTGAGTATTCGGGTTCCTGCATCTCCTACACGGTTATTGATGACGTATGTGCCCTCACGAATCCTGATGAAATCATTTGTAACATCACGCGATGGGCCTGCGCCTTCGAGGATTATCTTTCGCGCTTGCGGATCTTTTAGAGTGCCACTGCTTTTGTATTCTGCTGTTATGGATATTGAATCACCGTCACAGTAGATGGATTTGTCATATTTCACTTCGATACGGCATGTTTCTGTTTCACTGCAGTCATTGTCATTTTGCGACGTGCATCCTGCTGGACAGCAGCCGTCATTATCGCGACACTGGGTCACAGGTGTATTACGGCAGTTACCGGATGAATCGCATGCGTCTGTGGTGCATGAGTCATTGTCGTCGCAGTCGGCATTGCTTGTGCATTCTGCGCTGCCGCCAGTGCAGTCATTGTCATTTTGCGACGTGCATCCTGCTGGACAGCAGCCGTCATTATCGCGACATTGGGTCACAGGTGTATTACGGCAGTTACCGGATGAATCGCATGCGTCTGTGGTGCATGAGTCATTGTCGTCGCAGTCGGCATCGCTTGTGCATTCTGCGCCGTCGCCAGTGCACTCCGGACTATCTGTGGAGTAAACCACAAATTGTGTTGAAGCGCTAGTGTCGCAGTTTGGAAATGATGCACCTATGTCAAGTGTGCGCTGACCAGGATTGCCTATGGTCCCGTCTACTGTATATGTTCCGACTGATGCAGGACTGAATAAAGAGGTAATATCCATATCTTCTGCAGGTTTGTGCAAAATTGCTTCAAAAGTGTCAGGGTTAGACCTAGTACTTCCGTCATAAAATTCTGCTGTTATTCTTATATTGTCCCCGGGGCAATAGTGAGCTTTGTCAAATAGTATATCTACGCGGCAGCTATCAGGACTCCCCCCTAAACATTCAGGACTATCAGATGAAAGTACATTGTAAGAAGATTCTTCTTCTTCATTGCATGAGCCAAATTGTGAATGTACTTCAAGAGTTCTTGTGCCTGGCCCGCCCAAGTGACCGTCTATTGTATAAGTCCCAATTGACGCCTTTTGAACCATTCCCGTGACATCCACGTCACTGCCTGTTGGCAGGTGTATGACAGAGGTTAGGGTGTCATAATCTGTTAGCATATTGTCTTCTTTTAGCTGGATTGTCATTCTGATTGAGTCACCTTCACAGTACTCTGATCTGTCGAAAGAAATATCTATTTTGCAGGAGGATCGGGGCTCTGCTATGCAGTTGCCGGCTCCGTCACAAGAGCATGGCGGACTTATGCAACCTGCCCGGGAGTTGCAGGATTCGTCTGTTGAGCCCTCAGGCACTGCGGTTTCGCCACAGCCATTTATACATGTTGGCTCGTAGCATATTCTGTCATTGCAGGCACTGGCGTCGGCAGGACAGTTTTCGCCTGTTGCACAGTCACTATCAGGACAGGTGTCTGTTTCTTCGCAACTGTTTTTGCATATACTCATACATTCAGTGACGAGATCATCTATGTTTTTTTCGCACTCTTCTTTTTGGCTTAGGCAAAAATCATCAGGCAGACCCTGAATGATGCATATCTGGTAGGTAAAAGAACACATTGATTTCCACATTTCAAGTACACTACAGTCTGAACATTCTATGCAGTTCTCTAATGTTTGAGCATGTGCCGTTCCTGTGAATACGAAGATTAGCATCAGTCCTGTTATTATTAATTGCATTTTGCGCGACATCATATTAATACCTGTGGTATTGAAGATTATGACTTTTACATTCAAACTTTTGAACTTCATTCAAAATATAGTCAAAGACATAACTTTTTGGACTATATGTCTTTGCCATATAGTTAAGGTCTATTGGTTTTTTGTTCAGTCTGTCCATTTAGGAACGACCTGAACTATAATCAATTGAATATGGTTTTGTCGCCTCGAGGGCATCAATCGTTATTCAATTGAATGTATGTTATATTTAGTTTGTAAGTAGTATATATAGTTTGGTGATTTACATACGAATATACAAGCAAATTATTTATGCAAGATACACCAAAGATTATTTGTAAATTGTTGGTTATTATGGCAGTAAAGTATCCGTATGAGTATGATCCTGAGAAGAGGAAGATTGCGAAAATCTATACGAAGACGAAGATAATCAATGGTATCTTTAATTCTATGCTTCTGCCGATTGTGTTTTTTGTTGTGCTGTTGTATTCTGGGGTTTCTTTGGGTATTAGAGATTTTTCGCTTGCATTTACAGGAGTGTTTTACCTGCCAGTGTATATTGCTATATTCCTTACACTGCTTACGGTTGTGCAGCTGCCACTTTCGTTTTATTCCGGGTTCATCTATGAGCATAAGTACGGGCTTTCAAACCAGAATGTGTTTGCGTGGCTTAAGGATTTTTTCAAGGAACTTGCGCTGATGTATGTTATTTCTGTGCCGGTTCTGACAGGGCTTTATGTGCTGATAGGGATGACGCCTCTTTGGTATGTGTATGCGGCTGTGCTTTATATTGTCATTACAGTATTTTTTGATTATGTTTACCCTATTGTGGTTTTTCCGATATTTTATAAGACTAAGCCTTTTGAGAATGAAGATATGCGCAAGAGGATTTTTGAGATACTGGATAAGATGGGTGTGAAAAATATCAAGAGGATTGATATTGCATACGAAAGTGAGAAGTCAAATAAGGCAAATGCGTGTTTTGCAGGCATCGGTGGGTCTAAGAGGGTTATTCTTTTTGATACGCTTGTTGAGGGGTTTACTGCGGATGAGGTGGAGACTGTGGTTGCGCATGAGCTTGGGCATTATGTCCATAAGGATATTATGAGGTTCACTGTTATTGAGTCTTTGAAGATTGTCCCTGTGTTTCTTGTGGTTATTGCGGTTTTTGAGAGGTATTCTTCGATGTTTGGGATTGGCGGTGTTTCTGATGTTGCCGGCCTCCCGCTTTTGCTTCTGGTCAGTTCAGGTATTGAGCTTGTCTTGATGGGACCTATGATGGCTTATTCAAGGAAGAGGGAGAAGGCGGCGGATATTTTTGCGCTTGAGGCGACCGGGAAAGTTGATGCGCAGGTGTCGTGTGAGAAGCGGCTTTCTGATATGAATCTTTCGGATGATTCTGTGCACCCGCTTGTTGAGTATTTTTTGTTTTCACATCCGTGTGCGAAGAGGCGGATTGAGTATGCGCGCAAGTGGGAGCAGGATAATAAGTGATTCGGGGTGTGTTTTTACCATGGACATACTGCATCTATGAACTTCTCGCATCCGCAAATAATTATGTGGTTTTCAAGTACTTCTTTTAAGAGTACGTCCTTTTTTATGTTTTTCCTGAATAAGTTATCCGGATAGTTCTTTATGCTGATGTCTGTCCCGTATAATTTTGAGATATGGGCTATTTTGTCTTTATCATAATGTCCTGCAATAAATATGTCAAGGTCTGAATCTTTTTTTTGTATGCCTTTTGCGTAGCTTCCGAAAATTATTCCAATTCCTTTTATACATGGAGTTGTTTTTTCTATGATTTCCCGGGTTAAGTGATTCTTTTTCAGAAATGAAATTTTTTTGTATTGTTCGGTAAGTGAGATATATTCTTTTGCAATCATGGTATTTTTGAGTTTGTATAGCCTGATTTTGCCTCTTGTCCTGGATTCGAGGACGGTCTTTTTTTCTAAGTTGTCCAGTATTAACTGCGCTGTTCTCGGGCTTATTTTCAGGAGTTTGTGGACTTCGCGGATGTAATATTCTTTGTTGTAGCCTTTTGTGAAAAGGGTCAATACTCCCAGGTGTGTCTCGGTTATGTTTACTTTTTCATACATACGTATGATTTTGTATACGATAGTATTTAACGTTATTGATTTTGCAGCAGATAAGCATTAATTTTGCAGTTATTGCACCTCTTTGGGTGTTCCCTTGATGTTTATATAAATCTTTTTGTGCAAATAGTTATTGTAATTATTATGGATTGTGTGGTGATTGAAGATGATTGTTATTTTGATGGGCTCTAAGAAGGATTTTTCTTTTTGCAAGAAGATTGGCGATGCGCTTGATGAATTCAAGATGCGCTATGAGTACAGGGTCGCATCTGCGCATAAGACGCCTGAGCTTGTGATTGACATTATTAAGGAGTGCGAGAAGAAGTATTCGGATATGGTGTTTGTTACTGTTGCAGGGATGTCTAACGGGCTTTCGGGGACTGTTGCTGCAAATAGCGTGAAGCCAGTGATTGCATGCCCTCCTCTTGAGGATAAGGCAGCTTATCTGATTGATGTCCACTCCAGTTTGCGGATGCCCTCAGGTGCGCCCTGCATGACTGTTCTTGGTGCGGGGAATGCTGCTGTTGCGGCTGTTAAGATTATTGCGCTTACTGATGATGCGTTGTCCGGAAAGGTGGATGCGCATATAAGGGCAGTGAAAGATGATATTAAGAAGACGGTGCTTTAAAATGGATTTGTTTGAAAATATATCCCCGATTGATTACAGATATTACGGACGCGACAAGGAGGTTAAGGATGCGCTTTTGCCGTACCTTTCTGAGAATGCATATATCAGGTATAAGCTTAAGGTAGAGGCGGCGCTTGCTGATGCACTTGTAAATGAGGGGATATGTTCAAAGGAAATTGCTCTTGATATTTCCAAGGCATGCGATAAGGTGACTGCTACTGAAGTGTATAAGGAGGAGGACCGTATCAAGCATGACATCCGTGCGCTTGCGAACTGTATCAGGGCAAAGGTGTCTAAAAAGGCGCGGAGGTTTGTTCATTTTTCGCTGACGTCTTATGATGTTGTGGATACTGCTAATGTTTTGCGGTACAAGGAGTTTTGTGAGAAAGTGCTTTTGCCTGCGCTTGTTGAGCTTGAGAAGACGTGGATTGAGATTGCGCTTAGGGAGAAGGATACGCTGCAGGTCGGCAGGACTCACGGTCAGCATGCAGAGCCGATTACATTTGGGTTTACTATGGCATCTTATGTCAACCGCCTCGGTGGGCGGATTGAGGCGATTATCAGTGCAGAGGACGGGCTTCGTGGCAAGATTTCCGGTGCAGTTGGTGCCTATAATGCATCTTCGCTTTTTTTTAAGAACCCGATTGCGTTTGAGAAGAATCTTCTGGAAACGCTTGGGCTTGAGCCTGCGCTTCATTCGACGCAGATTGCTGCGCCTGAGCCTATGACGGATCTGATGCATTCTGTTGTTTCTGCGTTTGCTGTGCTTGCTAATTTTTCTGATGATATGAGGAATCTGCAGAGGACGGAGATTGCTGAGGTGAAGGAGGAGTTTTCTGCTGAGCAGGTGGGGTCGTCTACTATGCCGCATAAGAGGAACCCGATCAATTTTGAGAATGTGAAGAGTATGTATAAGGCGTTTATGCCCACTATGATGTGTGCGTATCTTGATGAGATTTCCGAGCACCAGCGGGATCTTACTAATTCTGCGTCGCAGAGGTTCATCCCGCAGTTGTTTGCTGCCTTTTATGTATCTGTTGTACGGCTTACGAAGGTGTCGAGGAGGCTTGCGGTTGATAAGGAGAATCTTTCGATGAATTTTGATATGAGCAAAGAGATGGTTGCAGCTGAGCCCCTGTATATGCTTCTTTCTTTGCACGGGCATCCTGATGCGCATGAGTACGTGCGGAAGCTTACGCTGAAGGCTGAGAAGGAGGAGACAGGGTTGCGCAATGTAATGGAGATTGATGATGAGCTTGAACCTTATCTGAACAAGTTTTCTGATGCTGAAAAGGAGATTATTTTTAACCCGGATTTGTATACTGGGATGGCTTCTGTGAAGACTGATATGGTGTGCGAGTTCTGGAAGAATCGTCTGCAGATAAAGTAGGGATTCTGTCTTGTCTGAATAGGTTGTAATAGGCGGTATTTGGTTGCAAAAATGCAAATATACTTCCAAAGGAGGCTTATTTTTGTTGACATCATAATATGTAACTACTCAGGTGTCTCCTAACAAATGAAATACCCTGCGCATAGTGTTTTCCAAAAAGATAATATCAAGTAAAATTCTCTGATGAAATATTGCGATAATCACAATACCGTCATCAGATATTGATTTTATATTTTGTCTATTTTTGAACAGGATTGGTAGGTTTACCTTGATAGCTTCGCATGTTGTGGGTTTCTATAGGCTGAGTAGTTACCATAATATTATTTAAAAATGAAAAAATAATATGAGATATGAACATTGAAAGGTGCTTGATATGAAAGAAGTAGAACAGATTATAATGATACTTGGAAAAGACAAGCAGAATCTTAGAAAGAAGTATGGAGTCAAAAAAGTTGGTGTTTTTGGCTCTTATGTAAGGGGCGAACAAAAGAGGAAAAGTGATCTTGATCTTCTTATTGATTTTAAAGAGCCAGTAAGCCTTTTTGAGTTTTTGGAATTAGAACGCCATTTAAGTGAGCTTACAGACAAAAAGGTTGATCTTGTTATGAAAAGCGCATTGAAGCCAAGAATCGGGAGACATATCACAAGAGAGGTTGTGTATGTATGATACGGGAATATGGGGATTATATTCAGGATATTATGGATTCCATTGATGCGATTGAAGAATTTGTAAAAGATATTGAATATGATGATTTTGAAGATGATAAAAAAACAGTTTTTGCAGTAACAAGAGCTATCGAAATAATCGGCGAAGCCACAAAAAAGATACCTGTCTCGTTAAGAAATAAGTATCCACAGATCCCCTGGAAAGATATGGCAGGTATGAGGGATAAGTTAATCCATGAATATTTCGGCGTTGACGTAGATGTCTTATGGAAGACTGTCTGTTACTCAGAATATACCCCACTTGAAAGTATTAATCTGTAAGGTTATGGATGATATTGATGACAAAAATGCATGAGTTTGGGGTTTAAAGACTATTCTGCGCTTCCAAACTGCTTATTCCTGTTGACACTACAATATTATTTAAAATTATATTCTCATAGATTGTACATTCAGTCATTTCGTTAACAGTGGTGAATAATATGCATATAAGGCAGCCGATAATTTCGATTCTTGCGCATGTAGATCATGGCAAGACTACGCTTCTTGATTCTATCAGGCAGTCGAGGGTGGCGTCAGGGGAAGCAGGCGGCATCACGCAGCATATCGGGGCGTCTGAGGTGCCGAAGGATGTTCTTATCATGTCATGTGGTACGCTTCTTTCAAAGTACGGGATTGATGTTAAGTTGCAGGGGCTGCTTTTTGTTGATACGCCGGGGCATGCTGCGTTTTCTTTGCTCCGCAAGCGCGGGGGGATGCTTGCGGATATATCGATTCTTGTTATTGATGTTACTGAGGGGATTAAGCCCCAGACTGTTGAGTCTCTTAATATTTTAAAACAGTATAAAACGCCGTTTATTATTGCTGCGAACAAGATAGACAAGATTTCGGGATGGGCTGCGCATGAGAAGATGTGCTTTGCTGATACTTATGATATGCAGAGACCGGAGGTGCGCGAAGATCTTGATATGAAGGTCTATAAGCTAATAGGTGAGCTTCATGAGCAGGGGATTACAACTGACAGGTTTGACCGGTTGGGTGATTTTACTAAGGGAATTGCGATTGTTCCTGTTTCTGCGAATACTTCGGAAGGTATTGCTGATCTTCTTACTGTGCTTTGCGGCCTGACACAGAAGTATCTTGAAAAAAAGCTTGAGATTGACCCTTACGGTCATGGGAAGGGGACTGTGCTTGAGGTTAAGGATGTCAGGGGGCTTGGGATGACTATTGATGTCATTCTTTATGACGGGATTGTGGAGAAGGGGGATGTGCTTGTTATCGGCCATCCTGACGGTGCGATATGTACGAAAGTGAAGGCGCTGTTTAAGACTAAGCCGATGAAGGAGATCAGGGTTGAGAAGCAGTTTATTTCTATGGATGCTGTTGCTGCTGCGAGTGGTTTGAAGATTTCTGCGCCCGGGCTTGATAATGTTGTTGCAGGGGTTCCGATTATGGCTGCCAGGAGTATGGATGAGGCAGATGAGCTTAAGCGCGAGGTGCAAAAAGAGATTGAGGAAGTGGAGATTAGGACTGATGATCGCGGGGTGATTATCAGGGCAGATGCTTTGGGGAGTCTTGAGGCGATTGTCAAGATGTTCCGGGAGAAGGATATCAAGATAAAGAGGGCGGAGATTGGTGTTGTGAATAAGAAGGATGTTGTGTGTATGGAGGAGATTGATGATGCGCATAAGGTCATTTTCGCGTTTAATACGAAGGTGCTTGATGAGGCAGATGAGCTTGCAAGGCGGGGAGATGTGAAGATCTTTAAGAGTGATGTTATTTACAGGCTTATTGATGATTACGAGGAGTATGTTTCTGAGCTTTCGGAGAAGAAGAAGAAGAGTGTGCTTGAGTCTGTGTGCGTGCCTGCGAAGCTTAGGTTTATGGAGGGGTTTGTGTTTAGGCAGTCTAAGCCGGCGATTGTCGGTATGGAGATTCTTTCGGGGTCTATCCACCAGGGTGTGCGGCTGATCAATAATGACGGCAAGGTTGTCGGGACTGTGCATGCTATGCAGGAAAAGGGGAAGAATGTGTCGTGTGCTGAGAGCGGGATGCAGGTTGCGGTGAGTCTTGAGGGGGCGATTGTTGGGAGAAATATCAAGGAAGGGGAGATATTATTCTCTTTTTTGAGTAAGGATGATTATCAGCTGCTTTTGAAGAATAAGGATCTTTTGAAGGATTCAGATATGAATGTTCTTGAGGAGATAAGGGAGATTATGGTCCGCAAGGATAAGTATTGGGATGTGGTATGATGAATAAAGTTTCGGTTATTGGATGCGGTAAGCTGGGCTCAAAGATCGCCTATACTATTGCGCAAAGAGGCATTGCAGATTCGGTTGTTATTGTTGATGTGCTTGCTGATGTTGCGCGCGGCAATGCAATGGATATTGCACAGTCTGTTGCTTTTGTTAACGGGTGTGAGGTTATTCCGGGGGGGTATGAGGATATTTGCGGGTCTTCGGTTGTTGTTGTTACTGCGGGCAAGCCGCGGACACCTGACATGAAGGACAGGCTTGAGCTTGCGAAGGTGAATGCAAAGATCGTCTCGTCTGTTTGCGCGGGTATCAAGAAGTATGCGCCGGATTCCGTTGTTATTACGTGTAGTAATCCTATGGATCTGATGAATTATGCTGCGTTTAAGGCACTTGGGTTTCCTGCGGCCAGAGTTATCGGCTTTGGGGGATGGCTTGACAGCGCGCGCTTTAAGTATGTTGTTGCAAAGCATCTCGGGGTTAAGATGTGTGATTTGTCGTGCGATGTTGTGGGTGAGCACGGGGAGTCGATGGTGCCTTTGTTTTCAAGGGTTCGGGTTAAGGGTGCTGCGGTTGAATTTACTGATGCTGATATTACGAGGATTACTTCTGATGTGCGGGGTATTGCGCTTGAGATCATCAAACTTAAGGGGATTACTGATTTTGCGCCTGCAAGTTGTGTCGCGGATATGGTTGAGGCGGTGATTCGTGATTCGGGGCTTGTTGCGCCTTGTTCCATGAATTTTTCTGATGTCAGTGTCGGGGTGCCTGTTAGGTTGGGGAAGAATGGCGCTGTGGCTGTTGATTGGAAGATGTCTGATGTTGAGAAGAAGATGTTTGATGAGAGTTGTGAGAAGCTGCGCGGGTTGGTTGGGAAGCTTGGGGTTTAGGGTTGATATGGTCTGCGGTGTAAAATGCTAAAATATCATGATATATGTCCGTATGTAAATTATATCTGCATGCCTGTTCAGATATAACTCCTATATGGCGTTATATCCGTACTTTTGTTCGGATATAAGTTGTTA
>QMVA01000023.1 GCA_003660865.1 Candidatus Nanohalarchaeota archaeon
AGGCATGACTGATCTCCTGCGTTTCTTGCTATTGAAAAAGTCAGCGTTTTTTCTTCGCTTTTGATTACATAAGGGGAAACTATCCTGGAATCGTATTCATTTAAGCCCTCGTTGTAGTCGTCTCCTGGTCCTTTCCCGCTGATAGAAAACAAAACATCTCCTTCACAACTTTCGTTTTCTCCTTCATTATTGGTAATATTTACTATAGCTCTGTTTGTATTTACCGGTGCACTTGATATTGCTGTAAAGTTTAAATAAACAGAAAAACTTTCGCCCGGCTCTAAAATACTGTCTCCAATCAGGCATTTAGTAACATTAATATGCAGATAAGAGCTATCCAATCCGCCCTGCTCTGAATAATTTATTACATTGCAATTGGATTGATTTGTGAAGTTAAGACTTATATCAAAAATATCATTCAGCCAAATGTGTGTGATATTTTTATCTCCGGTATTTGTCATATTGATTTTAAACATTACATTATCTTCCATGAAAATATCTTCCTCATTTAAAACAGTTTTATTGACGCTTACTGCCGCAGTACCGCTTGCATTGATTTGCACTGAATTGATTTCTATATCTGTACCGTTGTTTCCGGCAGAATCATACATTATTGCCCATACATGATAGTTTCCTTCAGGGGTGTCAGAAGGGATAGGTATATATGTATTTCCCTGCTTATCTGTCCCGCTCTCAATACTGTCAAGAAACATACACTCAACGATGCCATGGGTCTGGTTTAAAAGACACAATGTCAAATTCTTTGCATTTGACTCTGTATAATTGTAATATACTGTCAGATTTTCCCCGGCATTCTTTTGCGCCTTATTTGCAGTAGTCGGAGAGATTATATTTACCAGTGGAGCAGTTGTGTCTTCGCCTGTGACATTGACGACAATGCTGCCTATATCCTCGCTTGCATTTAAGTCCGTTTCTGAATCATTCCATACTGTGGCTATCAGGTCAACATAGCTTATGCCTGCTGTGGATGAGTTAAATGAAATGTTTATGTTCATGGACTCATATGCGGAAAATTCAACCATATCCAATTCCTCGTAAGAACCATTGACAGTATAATCCAGACTGCCGCCGGAAACCACAAGGCTGAAGTTATATTTCCTTATCCCGTTCTCTGCGTTTGTAACATTAACTATTGTGTAATTACTGCCTCCTGCGCCAAACACAACATAATTGTTGCCGCTAAAGTTCAGGGAATAGCTTAGACCACCTGAAACGCCAAAGACTGTAAAGCCTATTGATGTAGGTATTCTGCAGGATGTAGTATTCTCTGTGAATGTGCAGTTTACATCATTTAAATCAACATCCATGCATCTTGGATCATCCAGAGTGGTTATATTGTCCGGGCAATGCACCAATCTTTCATTCTGGCCTGCTGATACGCCATCAGGTATTTCAATCATGACATAGTCAACACCGAGCTTCTGGGCCATTTCTTTCCATTTGCTTTTGTCCATGCCAACAAAGGTATGGTTGTCTGATGTCTCATTTACGATGAATGAATCGCTGATGTTCAATGTCTGTGCTTTGAGCATATCCGCCCCCATCAGATCAATGCTCCATGGGTTTGTTGAATTCGGGTTGGTGAATTTTATGTTGACATCTCTTCCCTGTGTATCATTTATCTTCAATCCCTTATCGTTTTCAATGCTGTCTGAATAATTGCCTGTTCCAAAGTCAAACTTGACATGCAGCTGGCCGAGAAGATCAGTCGCATTGCCTGACGGCGGAGGAAGATTAAATCCTATTACAAAGTCTGAAGTATTTGATTTTGTTGTAAAGCTCAAACATGCGCTTAGAGCACAATTGTCTGATTTGTCGCAGACTTTCAGTTTGTAATAATATGTGCTGTTTGTTGAAATATTGAAATCTATTTCTTTGTTGTTGAAGTAAAACTGGTCAACCGGAAAGTTGTGCCATATAGTGTAATCATCCAACTCAAAATTGTTTTCGTTTTTTGAATCATTTATCTGTATGGCCTTGCTAATATTTGCGCAGTATGAATCATTCTTATAGAAATATAATTCTGCATTTGTAGGCTCATCTGTGTTCACGCCGACAAAAGCACCATTTGTAAATACATCTTTATTTAGCCATGTGATTGTTGGGGCAGTATTGTCATCGACTACTGTGGGACAATAATATTGGTCATACATGCATCCTGTATCATTGCAGTCAGCAAGCCCGTTGCCGTCATTGTCAATGCCGTCATTGCAGTCAAGCCCTGTTTCAGAGTCAATATATCCTTTCCTGAAAAAATTAGTGCAGTCAGGATCGTCGGACGGAAGCAATCCATCGCCGTCCTGATCAGTAAAACCCATGCAATCCTCGAATTTAAAGTCTGCTGCGCCCGGTGAATACCATGCAGGGCCTATTGTATCGGAAACATTGGCATCACTGCCTGTATTGTTTGCTGTTGTCGCATAAATTCTCATATCTGCTGTTTTATCAAAGAGATTGAGGACTTTGAGTTTGTCAATATCTTCTTTACTTATGGCAATTACGCCGCCATTGACCATATAACACATCTTGTCTGGCCATGTGGTCATTTTAATCATTGAAGGAGACCATGTCCCGTTTGAGCATTTATATGCAACTTTTGTCTCTACAAGTTCTTCGTTGAGCAGCATGGATTCGTACTTGAATTTAAATTCAAATC
The DNA here is from genome assembly GCA_003660865.1 of Candidatus Nanohalarchaeota archaeon. GTDB lineage: Archaea > EX4484-52 > EX4484-52 > EX4484-52 > B79-G9 > B79-G9. The sequence goes on from QMVA01000023.1 coordinate 2,678, forward strand.
CTTCAATCGACAGATTATCTGTTGCAGTGCATCCTCCATCATGGATATTGTCTGTATCCAGATACCAGTAGAATTTTGCTGTAAAGTTTCCCCCGTCCCCGGGAGAAACAAAATTTTTGCAGACTGCTGTCTGCTGCATGTTAGATACGCCTACTGCAAGACCAAACGTCTCCGGATCATCTTTGATTCCAAGGAAGCAAATATCGGATTGCTCTCCGTCGCCAAATATATTGCACTCCTCTCTTTCGATTTCGTGAGGAGGGCTCTTGTCCATATCGCCTACCATATTGTGCATGAACTTGTCTGCACAGAAGCCCCCGCCCATACCTACCATGAAAGGATCTTCTGTCCAGATGCATGTCTCATTATTGTTGTTGCAGGTCTCTTCGTCAGGATTATTCCAGCACCCAGTAAACATTTTTTCCGGCTGGCACATACCCATCTCTGAAGCATTCATCGCACTGCAATATGAATTTGAACTGCATTCAGTTTCATTCAACGAGAAGCAGACAGGATCGCACCATCCCATTTCCGGGTTAAACCAGTCTGTCACCCATCCGCAATTATCATCTTCCTCGCACCCGGTTTCGTTCATATCGTACTTGTGGCAGCTCCATAGCTTAAATTCGCACACACCGTTATTTTCTGCACACCATGGGTCTTCAGGGTGTTCTTCGCACCACGGATCGTATATCCATTCGCAATCATCCTCTGTATTACAGGTATCATTATCATTATAATTCCAGCATGATGCATCGTTCATTTTGGTCTTATTGATATCGCAAAATACTCCTCCTTTACCCATATCTTTCATAGTTGAATAGTTACAGCCGGGCTGTTCATTGCATGTTGCTTCATCGTCGTCGTAAACCCAGCACTGCGCACCTTCCATATCGCACCATGAAGTGCCCCACTGGTCTGTTATCCATACGCAGTTATCTTCGCCGCTGACGCAGGAAGCATTATCCGGTCTTGACATGCAGTCTGAGCCGAATACATTCGAGCCGCCGCAGAAATCATTAAACATGCATTCTGGGTCGGCGCAGTCAATAAGATTATCAGCATCATTGTCTATGCCATCAAAGCATATTTCTGAAGACGAACCTTCCCCAGTTCCTGAAGGCTTGCAGAACCATGCAGCTGTATCCCATGTACATCCGGCATCACTGTTTCCGCAGTTGCTCTGGTCCCAGCACATGTAGCAGTCTTCACTACATGTCTTGACATTATTCCTGTCGCACCATCCACTGTTATTGTTGTGGCTGTCAACAAACCATTTGCATCCTGCCTGGCTGTCTGAGCATTTGGTTGAGTCCCAGCAGTCCCAGCAGTTTTGATCGCAGTTGCCCTGTTTCTCCATGTCCATATCACACCATCCGTAATGATTGAATGCATGTGTATCTTCATGGAATGTGCATTGTGCTGCTGACTGTTCGCAGGCAGACCTTGATTCTTGTGTAGATGCCCATGTGCTCCCGTTGTTCTGGAATTCGCAAGCCCAGCATGCTGAATCGCAGGTTTCAAAGCCGACGCCAAAGCCCATCTCGCACCATTCATCTATATGGACTGCGCCGGAAGGATCTGTCCATTTTTCTGACTTCCAGACGCCTCCCATTGATTCGCAATTTGATTTTGAGCCAATATCATCAAAGCCAAAATCCCCTCCTGACATCGGGTCGCCGAACATATTGTCAAATGCAAACCGGCATTCATTGCTCAGGTTATCCCATTCGCAGGGCATATACCATGGGTCCCCTGCAATCTGCTCGCATGTGGATTTACTGTTTCTTGCATTATAATCCTCGCAGAATTTTGCGCCTTCCGGAGGCTCCTGCATATTATCCCAGCATGATGTAGTGAATGGGGCATCCTGGCATACAGTGCCGTTCCACATGCAGCATGTAGCCAGCATAGGTATGTTATTGCATATCTGTGAATTATTTATGTCGGCGCACTGTATACCACTATCTCCTGCGCCGTTATCTTCGCAATCAGATCCTGTCCAATTGCATGTTGTTATATTGTTGCATTTTGCCTCGCCTGCTTGGGTAAATGCCCAGCATCCGGGGTTGATGAACTCTTTTGGTCCTCCCATACCAAAATCTGGTTCTGTGCAATTTGAAGAAGAAGCATTCCACATACAATAGCCTGTATTGTAGCATCCGAATTCATCATTGTTATGGTCCTCGCATCCCCCGTAGTTTTCATAGCACATCTGTCCTATAGGATCCCATAGACAGTTCATCCCGAGCGATGCCGTATCATTGACGCATGCGGTCTCATTTGTTCGGTCATAGTCCCAGCAGCCTTTTTGTTCGCACCATCCCATGCTGTTGTCCTTCCACTGGCATTTGAGTCCTGTCGCTGTGTTGTTATTGCAGACTTCACTGCCGTTGATATCATAATCCCAGCATCCTTTCTGGTTGCACATATGGTTTCCTTCATCCCATGTGCATCCATCTTTTGCCTCGCAATAAGTATCGTTTGTCCAGTCACGCTTGAAGCAGCCATCTTCCTCGCACCATCCAGTACCGCCGTAAGTATCATTATGCCATGTACATTCAAGACCTTCAGCATTGCTGCAGGCGGTTTCGTTGCCCATATCCCCGCAATTTACCTCATAGCAATAATAGAATTCAGTGTTCCACAGGCATCCTTCATCTGCATGATTTGCGCAATCTTCCTGGACAGGATAATTCCAGCATCCTTTTTTCTCGCAGAACCCTGCACTGTTGCCTTCTCTCCAGACGCACGGCATGCCCATTGTGCCTGCGTTATTGCAGGATTCGGTGTCAGGATAATCCCAGCAGCCCATAATGCCCCCCATCATGTTGTTGCACCAGCCGGCTTCTGTCCCGTCAAACAAAGGACCCCATGGGTCGGGATTCCATTCGCATGTCCACATTAGTGATTGTTTAGCATATTCACAACCGGTCTTATTTCCATCATACATAGGACACTCATGCTGTTCTCCAAAGTCCATATTACTTGGATTGCAGTGTCCTGATTCATTCTCTCCTTCTACCACAGGACCATAAGGATCAGGGAACCATATACATCCAAGGGATTCAGAGACTTGTTCGCATCCTGTCTTATTTCCTTCAAAGCTAAAACACGGAGAACCTCCATCCCATCCCTTGTCAAAGAAAAAAGAGTCGCAATATCCTAAATTATAATCCCACTTGCACATGCCTCCGCCAAAAGCATTTTCGCAGGTCTCGTTGGTTCCGCCACTCTCTGTGTCAAACTGGAAGCAGTCGATGATGCATTCCTGCTTAAAGTCTTCCCATGTGCAGTTTGCTGTTGTGTTGCAAGCAGTGCTATTTAGATTCATACAGTTGGGCATGCTCCCGTTGACAGTGAAAGTCTGGTTATTCTCAGCCCATCCGTCCTTTGTCATATTTTCAAGATAACAATAAACATTCCATGAATATATTCCGTTCGGGACTACGAAATGGTCAAGGCATGTATTTTCGCCTGTCAGCACATGTATTGGCTCATAAAACCACATGTTCTTTTTCCAAATCCCTGTTTCATTCCAGTATTGAAAGCAAAAAGAAGTTATGTTTGCCGTGAAATTAAGATCGAATATATTTGTATTAAAAATATGATTCTCTTCTGGGTAAATCAATGTTACATTTATTCCTCCTGCTTCCGGTTCCCCTCCTCCACTATTGGTATTAATAGTAAATGTCCGGTTACTGTCCCATGCTGAATTTGATTCATTAGATGCATCGACGCAATATACATTCCAGATATAAGTTCCGTCATTCATATTGTCTGTGAAATACGAATCTCCCTGAACTTCGTTATTAAATTTATCAGAATCCCAGTTAACGGATTTATTTGTGTATAATGAGCAATTGGCAAGAATATTTACAGAGAAATTAAAATTATTTTCTTGTGTATTTAATGTATTTCCATTGTTTGGGTAAATCAGGGAAACATTAATTGGGATTTGTGCATTTACATTCGTAGTGATATGCCCTATATCTTCAAATGAGTTCATGATGATGCTGGAATCATTTGACAAAACTCCGGTGACATTGCTGTAATATATTCCACTGGTATTGCTTAGAACATTAAGGTACACTATTATGCTTTCATTCGGATTCAGTGTTATCTGGGTTACATTTACTGTGCCTATACCATTGACAGACACGTTATATGTTCCTGTTGTGTTTCCGTAGTTTGTCACATTCAGGATATATGTTGCGTTATGATTTGGCTCAATATATTTTGTGGTTGGTGAAAGATTATTGAATGTTAAGGTGTAGTTTGCTGAACCATTAACATAGGTTGATTGCACGATAATCTCCTCTCCGGTGAAGGGCGATGCGTAAGCAATGTAACCAAGGCATATCAAAAAAAATAGCATGAGCGTAATAAAACGGCCATCTGCCTGTGATTTACCTGGTGTAATCGTGCGACTTACCAAACTATAAGTGTCATTATCCATGTTATCGACCTCTCTTCCCATTCAAAAAAATTCCCTGTTGACTTTGATAAACAACCCAAAATGTAACTAAAATGTGAGTTGCATGTTAACTAATATATAAGTATCTAATATCACCCGATAGTGATAGTGCGCGTGTGTTAATCGTTACCGGTTAATAGAAAACCATATTTTCTTTTGCGATTGAAAAATGGATATATTTATGTGTGATTGGTGTATTTTTCACACTTTTTTTCTAAGAAATGGCTCAAAAATCAATTTTTGCGGTTCATGTTGTTCTATATTTACCGCACTGTAACTGATTTTGCAAGGTTCCTTGGCTTGTCAGGGTTGCAGTTGCGCAGTACGGCAAGCTTATAGGCAAGAATCTGGATAGGTATAATTTGTGTGATAGGATCAAAGTAACTGGTTTCAGGAACCTTGATAAAATAGTCGTAAATCTCGTTGTTGTTCGGGCCGATGCCGATGATGTATGCGCCACGCGCCTTGACTTCCATGACGTTGCTGACAGTTTCTTTTTCATTGACCGGGGAAACAAAGGCAATAACTGGTGTGCCTTTCTCAATCAGTGCAATGCTCCCGTGCTTGAGTTCTCCTGCAGCAAAACCTTCGGCATGTATGTATGTGACTTCTTTTATCTTTAGTGCTGCTTCAAGGGCTGTCGGGTACTGTAGGCCTCTGCCGATTGTAAATATATTGTCCTTGTCTTTCAGGATATCTGCAAGACCTTTAATGTGGTCTCTTGTACTTCTTGATGTGAGGTTGTAAACCTGATTCTGCGCCACGTCAAGAACACTTTTGCCCTCGTTGTGATTTCCAATGCATGCGTATGCGAGAAGTGTCATGACGGCGAGCTGTGATGTGTATGTCTTTGTCGAAAGTACGCAGATTTCCGGTCCTGCATTCATGTGAAGCGTATGATGAGATGTTCTCATGAGGCTTGAGCCCATGTTATTGACAATTGAGAGTACTTTGCTGCCTTTTTCTTTTGCGGTCTTTACGGCATCAAGCACATCAGCAGTCTCACCGGACTGCGACACTGCAATCACTAATGTCTCATTGCATAAGAAATTTTTATAATATCTAAATTCGGATGCATATACAACATTGATGTGCATCTTTGCAACAGCGGAAAAAATGTAGCTTGCAGACAGGCAGGCATGATAAGATGATCCGCATGCGACGAAAAATATGCCTTTTGCGTTATTAATCCAAGTTGCGATTCTTTTTATTTTTTCAGGGTCCTGTTCAGATGCTCTTTTGATTGTTTCGCTTTGCTCTGCGATCTCCTTTAGCATAAAGTGCGAAAACTCGCCTTTCATTGACTTCTCAACATCCCATTCAATACTGTCGACTTCGCGCCTGACCGGCTGCATATCAGATAGATTGTAAACATAGACGCCGTCATTGATGATGGCGACATCGTTATCATAAAGATACATGACACTTTTTGTGTGCTCAAGAAACGCGGGAATATCTGATGCTGCGAAATACTCATTATCTCCTATACCGACAACCAGTGGTGAGCCTCTTCTTGATGCGACCATGATGTCATCTTCTGCATTGATGGCAACAACCGCGAAACTCCCTTCAATCCTTAGGAGAGCAGTTCTCACGGCATCTACAAAGCCTGTGTCCTGATTCATATATTCCCTGATAAGATGAGGTATTACTTCTGTGTCGGTTTCGCTTTTGAACTTATGGCCTTTTGATTTCAGTTCAGTTCTCAGGGCCTGGAAGTTTTCAATGACACCATTATGAACAACAGCAATCTTTTCAAGGGGGCATAAATGCGGGTGCGCATTTGCTTCAGATACTCCTCCATGAGTTGCCCAGCGTGTGTGTCCTATCCCGATATTGCCTGCGAACCTGCTGAAATCAATGTCAGTATGTTCGATGTTTTCGACTGCTTTGGATATGCTAAACCTGTTTTCAGATGAGGTGCAAAGACCCCAGGAATCATAACCCCTGTATGACAGTTTTTTAAGTCCTTCAAATAATACTTTTGATGCGTCTCTTTTTCCCCAGTATCCAATAATTCCGCACATGTATGATCACCACACGTATATTATCCTATCATCTTTAAAAGCCTTTTTGAAAATCGCATACAAGCACAATGATTGAGTTTATAGTGAATGGACATAAGCTTTATAAAGATTGTGACCTAATTCGGACTATTATTATGGTACTAATGATACCAGTAACAATTGATTTGTAGTGGTGATGGAATGAATGCCAGATTGCTTAAAGAAAAAAATGGTGTGCTGTACTCGAAAACAATTAAACTTGAGAATGATCCTGAAAACCTCAAAGGTCTTCTTAATAATCAGCGCTGGAAAATATTGAAATTGATTACTGAAAGACCGATTTACCCTGCCCAGATAGCGAAGAGGTTGAAGATCCATGAACAGAAGGTGTACTATCATATCAGGCAACTTGAGATGAATGGCATTATAAAGGTGGTCAGCAAGGTCGAAAAGAAAGGTGCTCTTGCGAAGTTTTACGCTCCAACGACTTATGGCTTCGCACTTGATCTTCCTGGCGGCGATGAGAAGACAATAGATTTTCCAAAGTCAAACCAGTCAGGTAAACTGAAGCAATTTCTTTATCCTCATATGATGAATGGGAGACTTAATTCTACGATTGTGGTTGGATCGCCTGATCCGCACGGTCCGCGCCAGGTCAGGTCAAGGGACGGTCACTATGCAATTGAGCTTGGGCTCTTTTTGGGGCAATACGGGGTTACTGCAAAGGATTTTTGCGCGCGCCTCGATGTGGATATAAAGGCGGAGAATAAGATTAATGAAAATCTTATTCTTGTCGGCGGGATACTTACAAATATCATAACAAAGGAACTTAACCCGTATCTTCCTATAAGATATCTTGAGGATAAGTTCCCTTACAGGTCAATATTTTCAGAGGTTACGAACAAAACGTATCCTGACGATAATATTGGCATAATATCGAAAATCGTGAATCCAAATAATACTGAGAAGAGTATCATTCTTATTGCAGGGAATACTAATGGGGGTACGAAGGCTGCGATTATCGCCTTTACACGCTATACGGATAAGGTCCTTGGGAAGTATTCGGGGGAAGATAATTGGGGATGCCTGGTGCGCGGGTTTGATATGGATGGGGATGGGAAGATTGACAGTGTTAAGGTTTTGGAGTAGGTTTTACTTTTTCTTGTGTCCTGTGAGCTTTCGTTTTGCAAATCTTTTGTAGATTTTTTCAATCTTTTGCGCGGATTCAGATTGCTGATGCCTGGAGAATATCTTTTTGCAGTTTTTTGCCATTTTCTTCCTTAACTCTTCTTTGTTGAGGAGATATGTGATTTTCTTTGAGAGCGATTCTACGTCATTTTTGCATATAAATCCATTGACCCTGTCTTCAATAAGATGTTTTGATGCGTTGTGGTCGCCATCGACTACGATTACAGGCAAGCCGCAGGCGTTTGCTTCCAGCACTGCGGTTCCGAAGCCTTCCCGCAATGACGGGAAGATGAATAATTTTGAGGATTTCATGTAAGAGAGGACGTCATCATGGCACCTTAAAAAGCCTAGGAATTCAATCCTGTCTTCGAGTTTGTGTGTTTTTACCAGTGATTTCAGTTTCTTTTTTTCAGGGCCGTCTCCTATAATTGCGCATGTTACGTTGGGATTAAGATTTTTCATTGCTTTTATCAGCAGTTCTACGTTCTTTTCCTTTATCAGTCTCCCGCAAAAGAGCAGATCATACTTTTCGGGTGATGGGAGGATTTGCGAAAGATTAATGGGTACTGTTGGCTGAACGATTACAATTTTTTCTTTTCTGACACCAAGTTTCGATACCAGGTCTTTTTTTGTCTTTCTGGAGTTAGCGATTATCATGTCAGGCAGTTTGACTGTTCCTTTTTCAATTAATATGCCTATTATGTATAAATGTGGTCCAAGATAATCGTACCATTGGTGACCCCATACCTCGTGCCATGTGATGATCATTGGCTTTCTTCTGAAAAGACAATACAACTTAACAATAAAATTTGGAAGATACGGGAACTCATTTGAGTCAATGAGGTCATAATTGTTTTTCAGGAAGTGAGGTATCAGGTGAAGTGAGAATTTGATGGCTTCGCGTATAGATCTTCTCTTATCCTTGTTGTACAGGTTTTTGCATTTGCATACGCCATGATAATGGATTTTGTCTCTTACAAAAGAAGAGTCACCGCCCCACCATTTCATCCCGATCAGATGGACCTCATGCCCTCTTTTTCGAAGCGATTTTGCAATATTGTAAGTCCTTCTTTCTGCGCCGCCATTTACATAGGGGCAGATTACGTCAGATACTATAGCAATTTTAATAATATCACCTGAATTCTATAAATCTAAGAAACTTCCATGGCGTAAAAGTGGATTCCTTGAGTCTTGTTTAAATACTGTATATCTACGATTACCTTGTGAGTGACTGAATGATTTGTGTCAAGGGGTAGTGTGTACTCTTCTGTGAATGTTTCGTTGTCTTTGAGTGTTGTTTTCCTGTTTCTTAGAATGCTATTGTTGATTAAGAAGCGTACGTTGTATTCTGTTTCTTTTCCTTCGTGATTTGTGATCCCATACTTGAAAGTCGCTGCATTTTTCGCAGGGGCCTTTTCATAGTCAAGAAAATAAAGTTCGGTGAAGCCATTATCTTTTGTGCCTGTAAGAACCAGGAAAGTAATCACAATAATTCCAACTATACAAGCGATTGTTACACTTTTAAAGATGATATTGTCTTCTGTTTCCACGTAGTAACAAATACAAGAAAATATTAAATAACTTGCGCTGAAGTACACTCAAATATCCAGCAGTGAATCAATGTGGTGGTTTGCTGTCCGCATCTCCTTACTTAGCTTTAGAGTGACACCTTCTGATTTTTCAAACTCCTCAATATCCTTTTGAATTGTACGAAATATGCGCAATATGTCTATACTTTTCGTGTCCATCTTATCCATCTTATCCATCTTATCCATCTCATTCTGGCATTCCTTTATCCGGAGCAGGGCACTATCGCTATTTCGCACTCATTCCTTTTCTTTAACTCACCTTACGCAAAATATAAATGGCACATTACATTAATATAACTCATGAATACAAAAATGCTCGACTTATATACAGAT
>QMVA01000024.1 GCA_003660865.1 Candidatus Nanohalarchaeota archaeon
ATATCTTTCTGTTGTCGTTTATTCTTCTAAATTATTCTATCACAGAAATGTGGGCCATAGATATTTGCATAAGAAATGAGGTGTTCATATTCATAAGCCATCACGGAAAAAATTTTCATACCCAATAGAACGATATATATATATATATATAGATATATATATATATTCAAACGGTGTGACAAATCAGCAAAAATTGAAGTGAAAGAATATGGTCTCACATCCACACTATTATCCATAGCAAATAAACTGAACATTGAGGCCGAGTTTCATGAATAATGAAACAAGTATATCAAAGGACATTTCAGTACAATTAAATGAAAAACAGGAGGAACTTGTTGAGAAGTTGGAAATAAATGTAAGATGATGCGAACTGTTGGCTGTGTCTTCATATCAGTTAATGTTTTGTCATCCCTAAATGATAAAAATTTTTGACGAAAAATGACTCATTTTTAGGGCTGAAGTGTTAAGAAAGAGATATAAAACATAGAGTTACGATGGAATCTGCGGAAATTCAGTGTTATCGGGGCATTTCCTGTACCCTTCTTCTATGCTATTGTTGCTAAGGGATACTTGAAAATCCATCTATCAAACCGATATTTTCATGATTTTCCGGTTGTGCTGAACCAGTAAAAAAATGCCACTTCCAGCAAGGCTACTAAAATAACTGCCTAGTAATTCAAAAAAAGTTGTCTTATATCTTCCATTGTATCTTCAGCAAATATCGATGCTAAACCGATTGTGTGTGTTTTGTTTGCAATGACGGCGAAATAGATGTCATCAGTAACCTTGGTAATTCTCGCATACTTTGATGGTTCATCAGAACTCATAGTTATGGTCAGTGGTTCTTTATTGGATTGTTCTTCAGAAAGTTCAGTATAACACGCTTCTATTTTCCTGTAACATCCATACAAATATGCTGAAATTTTATCTGCGTACTCATTATTTGTGTTTGAGCTATTTGCAATCATGAGTCCGTCGCTGTTAAATAAAACGACTTTCGCATCATTTGAGTCCCAATCTGATAAAGCAGATTTGTAAGAATCAAGTACTTTTGCTAATTCTTTATTGAGGGTCATATATTCACGTCTGTTTAGTGGTAACTATATTTTATAAAGTTTTCCTTTTTGCAGAAAGGCATTACATTATAGATATCTCAAGGGCTTTGTTCTTATGCAAAAAGGCTGATGAGCCACGGCATTATGAGGCTGAATAAGAGTAGGAAGAGGGTTGTTTTGGAGATGGCTTCTGCGGTCTTTTTTCTCTGTTTGATGTTTGCGCCTATCAGTATTTCCTCGAGCATGAGACCACCGTCGAGGGGGCGCAGGGGGAAGAGATTTGCAAGGGCTATGCCGATGTTTAGCAGGATTATCCAAGTGATTAGACTTGATATGAAGGCGCCATGGGTCATTTCACGGTCCTGTTCTACTTTGATGCCGATGATGCCTCTTGTTTTGTTTTTGGGATCTTCTACAAGTGTCAGTTCGTATTCGTTGCTATCTATGAGAAGAGTTACGTTGTCTCCGATATTTTTTGTGCCCATTATGCTGACAAATTCGCTGAGGTTTGTGATGTTGGTTCCGTCTACAGAGGTTAATTGAGATCCGATGGTTGTGTTCGGGAGGGTGCCTGCAGGCATGCCTACGTCTGTGGAGGTTATTATGATCCCATTGTCATGGAAAGTTATTGCGCCTGAGGATATGCCTAATGTCATTGCAGGTATATATAGTATAAGCAAAATAACTGCTGCCAAAATGTTTGAAAAAGAGCCTGCGCCGAAGATTCTTGTTTTTGTGAGGGAGGATGATTTTTTGATCTCTTCTTCGTCGGGCTCTGCAAAGCCGAGGGGGAGTGGACCAAAGAAGCCGTAGCCGAGGGATTTTACTTTTATGCCTTCGACACGGGCAACTATCGCGTGTGAGAATTCGTGGACTATGAGTATGAATAATATTGAGATTAGCCATTCAGTTATGGGTACATAGAATACTGGTATTGTTGAATCTTTTGGCATATCTATTGGGAGGACGAGTTTTATTGAGGATTCTACTTCTGTTCCTGTCGCGGTTGATATCGCTATGCTGAATGCGCCAAAGAACAGGGTCATGAAACCGTAGCCGGATACGCCGAATAGGAATGTTGAGGCGATGAGGATGAATATGACCGGGCTTGAAAATGCGGCGGGTATCTTGAATGCGTCTATTAAGCCGTAAAAAAATACAGGGTATATTATGTATGTGAATAGTGTGAAGGTGAGAAGATATGTTGCGTAGTGGCGTGTTCTTTTTAGGCCTTGGATGTTTTTCTGGATGAATAGGTATCTTAGGCCAGTGAGTCCAAATGAGAATACTATGCCTGCGTCTGCGAGGAAGGTTATCATGCGCGGATGTTTTTTTGCGGCGCAGTCTATTATTTCAAGTCCTTTTTTTGTTCTTCTTAAGAGAACTATTCCTTCGCGGGTGAAGTTTTTCCTGTCTAAGAGATATACTATGAGTGCGATGAATAGAAGGATTGCAAGTGATTCGTAGTTTCCCATAGGCACATATTGAGGTGGTTATGTTTATATAGTCTTTGATTTGTTTTGGTCCGGATGTGATTAATTGCTCATCGCATATCACTATAGTTTCTTAAATTTGAGAATCTGTATTGTAGTGTTATGGAGTATTCTTTGCTTGTCGAATATTATAAGAGGCTTGAGGAGACCAGCCTGAAGACTGAGAAGACCAGTATTGTTTCTGAACTGCTTGCAGGGACTCCGCATGAGGATATTGAAGTGATTGCGCAGCTTGTTATGGGGCGGGCTTTTCCTTTGTGGAGTGAGGATGTTGTCGGGATTGCGTCTAATCTTATGATTAAGGCAATATCAAAGGCAGATGGCATCAAAGAAGAGGTGATTATCGCAAAATGGAAGGATTGCGGGGATCTTGGGACTGCTGCGGAGGAGTTTGCTAAAAAGAAGAGCCAAAGGCTGCTTTTTCAAAAGACGCTTCCTGTTTCAAAGGTGTATGCTAATTTGCAGAAGATTGCGAGTCTTGAGGGGCGAAGGTCGCAGGAGAGGAAGCTTGTCCTGATTGCGGAGTTGCTGAGTCTTGCCTCGCCTGTGGATGCCAGGTTTATTGTGAGGACGGTTCTTTCTGATCTGCGGGTAGGGGTTGCTGAGGGCATTATGAGGGATGCTATCGCTAAGGCATTTTTTGCGGATGTGTATTGGAAGGCGACGCTTTTCCAGAGGAATGGGAAGGGGAAGAAGAAGAGGTTTGAGAAGATGCTTTTGGGTATGAAGGGAAAGACGATTATTGCTGAGGATAAGATTATGGATGCGCTCAGGTCAAGTGACAGGAAGATTATCGAGGGTTTTGAGAGGGAGAATACTATTATTGTGATGGATATTTTGGAGATTAAGAAGATCGGCAGTTTTTTTGAAAAGAATCTCGGGGCAGAGTATGTGTTTGTTGATGATGCCGTGGTCGGGAATAAACTGAAAAAGCGCATTGTGGGTGCTGTTGAGGAGGCTTATGAGGTTGCTAATGATTACGGGATTGTTGCCAGATTTGCGCTTCTTTCGGGAGAGAGGGGGCTTTCGGGGCTTAAGATGAAGGTCATGAGGCCTATCAAGGTGATGCTTGCACGGAAGGTTGAGACTGTTGATGAGGCGTTTTCTGTTGTTGGTACGCCTGCTGCGCTTGAATATAAGTATGACGGGTTTCGGATGCAGATACATAAGAAGGGAGGAGATGTCAGGATATATACGCGGCGGCTTGAGAATGTTACTGAGCAGTTCCCTGATGTTGTCTCTTATGTGAGAGAGGGAATTTCTGCAAAGGAGTGTATTGTCGAGGGGGAGACTGTTGGGTTTGATGTCAAGAGCGGGAAGTATATGGCGTTCCAGAAGATTTCGAGGAGGATCAGGAGGAAATATAATATTAAGAAGATGGCAGATGAGATCCCGGTTGTTGTGAATCTTTTTGATATAAGTTATCTTGATGGTAAAATGCTTTTGAAGATGCCGTTTTTGCAGAGAAGGAGTAAGCTTCGCTCAATTGTCAGGGAGATTCCTGATAAGCTGGTTGTGGCAAAGCAGAAGATTACGGATGATGTCCGGCTTGCGGAGGAATTTTATGCAGAGTCGTTGAGTGCGGGTAATGAGGGAGTGATGTTTAAAAATATTGAGGCGCCGTATAAACCCGGGGCTCGCGTAGGATATATGGTTAAGCTTAAGCCGGTTATGGAGTCGCTTGATCTTGTGATTGTCGGGGCGGATTGGGGCAAAGGCAAACGGTCAGGGTGGCTTTCGAGTTTTGTGCTCGCGTGCAGGGATGAGGAGACCGGCAGTTTTTTGAGTATAGGTAAAATGGGAACGGGAATTAAGGAAAAACAGGATTCAGGAGTGAGTTTTGATGAGTTGACGGGGATTCTTTCGGAGCATATCTTGAGGGAGAATAAGAATGCGGTTGATATTGCGCCGTTTCTGGTGGTCGAGGTTGCTTATGAGGAAATACAAAAGTCATCTAATTATTCTTCGGGATACGCGTTGCGTTTTCCGCGACTGGTTAAGGTGCGTGAGGACAGGGGTGCGGACGGGGCAGATTGCCTTTCGAGAGTTGAGGAGCTTTTTGGACGGCAGAGAATGAGGGGATGATTTTTGTTACTGTTAGATGATAAAAAATAAACATATATAAAGCTATGTACTAAAAAAGAGTATAGAAATTAAATAATGTTAGCAACTAATGAGTAAGATATATAAACCTATAAGAGCCATAAGATAGTAACTGTTTTAATGATAGTCGGCTATAAGAACATTGGTGGGTGAATAATTATGATAAGTGAACAGACGCTTGATGCATTGAAAAGTATTGGATTGAATCTGTATGAGAGAAAATTATATAGTGCGTTGCTTGCCAGAGGAACTTCTACTGCTGGCGAATTGTCAGAAATGGCAACTGTGCCAAGGTCACGATCTTATGATGTTCTTGAATCACTTGCCGACAAGGGATTCGTTGTTGTCCAGCATTCAAAGCCGTTAAGATATGTTGCAATTGCACCTGCTGAGGCAATGGATAGGGCCAAGAACCGCCTGAAGGAGAAGATGGACGTCGGTGCCGAGAGAATTAATCAGTTTAAGACTAGTCCGGCACTCGATGAACTTGCACAGCTTTATAGTACAGGTGTTGATCTTGTTGATTCTGCTGACCTGTCCGGTGCACTGAAGGGAAGATATGCGCTGCACCAGCAGATGGAGACTATGCTTAAGAGCGCGACCAAGAGCGTGGATATTATTACTACTGAAACTGGCTTGAAGGAGCTTTATACGCAGCATTCTGGGCTTATCCAGTCTGCTGTTGATAAGGGTGTTAAAGTAAGGATTGCTGCCCCGGTGACTGATGAAAACAGAGAGGCTGCCAAGGCACTGGGAAGCACTGTGGAAGTGAAGGAGCTTCCTCTCGGTGTGGAACATATTCCTGCGGGCAGGATGATTGTTACGGATGATAGTGAAGTTGTGATGGCTCTTACAGATGATAAGGAGACGCATTCTTCGCAGGATGTGTCGTTTTGGACATCATCAGATCATTTTTCTGAGAAGTTTGCAAAGCCGATGTTTAATCTTGTGTGGAAGAATGTATGATTCTTTTCGGGTTCTTTTTGTTTGATAGGGGTTTGTAATTTATGGAGTTTTAGTTATGAATGTCTGGACAGATATTTCTTGTGTGCTTCCAGTTGGTCAAATTGTGATTTTGTTGTGGCTAGCATGTTTTGAATCCTATCCTGTGCTCTCTTTTTCGGCAGTACTTCCGGCATTTTATAGAAATCATTACTGTTGACATAGTTACCTATTTCTCTTTTTTCAGTTTCCAAGGTATTGTAGAGGCGTGCAAGTTCAAGGTTTCCTTCAAAGTCTGCGCAGGTGCGAATCTGGTCCTGTTGTTTCCCCCGTCTCAAATATTGGGCTGCGTCAGAGATAGGCCCGCCATAAGATTCGCTAGGAATACTATTAATATGAGCATAATAATAATTAGCATCAGATACAGTATTATCTGCGCCTTTGATTATAGTTGAAATGTGTTTTAATAAGCTTTTTGGCAATAATTTATCATGCAAATCTTCTTTTTTTGATTTTATGGCATCTGTTGTTTGTGCAGTGTACATTTCAATGTGCCAGTTCCTCAATTTTTTAATGGAAACACCTACTTCTTCTTTATTGTTTTCTAGTTTGTAAAGTTGGCTGTTTAATTGCTCTCTCCATTTATCTACTCCACCCATGATGCCAACAATGGATTCAAGTGCGATTTCAGATAGCGTCGGTGAAAAGGAAATGTCTTCTATTTTCTTGTATAGTTTTTTTTGTTCAACTTCTCTTTTTTGTTCGAAGTGAGCATATATGACATTCATTAGAGCCATGTCTAGTTCTGAGATGCCTTCTGTTTCTTCACCCAGAGTATAACTTTTGCCTCTATAGGATGCCTTAGGGCTGTCGGAATTTGAAGGAATAATGTCCGAAGAGACATTTTGGGCATCAGGTAGTGCTCTTTCGTATTCCCCTATTGCTTCAGCATCAGGTAAATGTTCAGATACAATGGATAGAGAATTAATGTCTTCGTCGGCAAGAATGCCTTTAAATATGGTTATGATCTGCTCATCTGTACCTTCACCATCCATAAATGGGACCATATTATCTAATTGCTCTCGTGCCTTCTCTGATTTTTTTGTGGTTTTTTTAGAAACAGCAAATGGTCGTACATTTATTGCAGTTGATATTTCTTCCTCAGTATCATCCAATGAGTCACCAAGATAGTCCTCTCCTTCTATCAATGCAAAGTTCCGAACAGCATATTCAAATGCAATATAGCCAAGATATGTTTCATCTTCATCAGGCAGATATGTTTTTATAAATTTTTCTGGAGAAATTGTTCTTTTATAGATTATTGGAGTATCTCTTATTTGTTCTGAATCCTTCTCAAACTTACGAGTAGCGTCGATTAGTTCAAAGGGAGTCAGAGCAGTATCATGTTTAGTATCCATTTGATCACGATACTAAGTAGTAATACTATTTTAAAACGTTTTGGTAGTTACAATTAGCCTTCAGAAAGAGAGGTCATTTGGGAGTTATGCGATAGAGCATGTCGTTTTTGCGCACTTTCTTGTTGACTTTTATGCCTACAATTGTGTTGTTTGGTGCCGTTTTCAGTTGTTTACTTCCTGCTTCCATGGAGCCTATTTCCTGGTGGAGGTAGGTTGTGTGACCTTCTATTGTTATTTCGTCGCCGGTTTTTAGTGAGCCGCCTGTGAGGCGGACTGCGGCGACCATAACTATGGGATAATAGTTTGTTACTATGCCTATTTGGGTGCGCGTAAATGTTGCCTGGGAGTTTGCGGTATTGTAGCTGAAGCTTGTCGCGTCGGGGCTTTTGTAGTAGAAGCCGGTTGAGAAGCCGCGGTTGTAGACTTTCGCTAACTCTTTTTTCAGGTTTTGGGCGAGGTCTTGTGTGTATTCGTTGTTTTGGTATGCATCTATTGCCCGGCGATAGCATCTGGCGACTGTTTCGACATATAGAGGAGGTCTTAGGCGACCTTCTATTTTGAATGAGTCTATTTTTGATTTTATGAGGTCAGGTATGTGTTCTATCATGCAGAGGTCTTTGGGGCTCATGAGGTATTTCCCTTCGCAGATGAGCTTGTTGTTTTCTTCGTCTGTCAAGGTCCATGTCTTTCGGCAGGGCTGGAGGCATTTGCCGCAGTTGGCGGATGCGCCGTATAGGTAGCTTGAGAGGTAGCACTGGCCAGATATTGAGACGCACATTGCACCGTGAATGAATGTTTCTAGTTCTATGTTGACTTTTCTTTTTATTGATCTGATTTCTTTGAGGGGGAGTTCGCGGGAGAGTATGAGTCGGCGTGCGCCCTGTTTTTTGTAGAATTGGGCTGTCATGCTGTTTGAGATGTTTGCCTGTGTTGAGATGTGAAATGGCATTTTTATGGATTTTGCATATTCGATTGCTGAGGGGTCCCAGAGGATTACTGCATCGATTTCGGCGTCTTGTGCCGCAGTTATTGTTTTTTGCATTTTTTTGAGATCGGTTTCGTAAATGACTGTGTTTACTGTGAGGTATGCTTTCTGGTTGTTTGCATGGGCTTGTTTTGCGACTTTTTTTATGTCGCATAGCCTGAAGCCGCGTCGTGCGCGCATTGTCAGGTCTTTTGTACCATAGTATATGGCGTCTGCGTAGTTTTTTGCTGCTTCAAGACATGAGAAATCTTTTACGGGGATCAGGAGTTCCAGTGGTCTGTGTTTCATGGTTGTTGTTTGGGTGGGGGTTTTTAAAAGAATATGGATTTTTGCAATAAGTATATTATAGTCAATCCAACAATGATTGACATTTATGTTGGATTGCCATATCATCTCACTGGCGTTCGAAGCTTTTGAAGAATATCGTCTTCAAAATAGTCAATCGATATTGATTATATGAAATCAATCAGGAATATAATTTGACGATTGACTATAACGCAAAAGATGAAATTGTTGTGTATGAGAACGGGTAACCCGGCGTTTAGTTCAAAGTCGTTTGATGATTTCGAGTGTGAGGAAATAGATGAGTCTAAGCGCGTGACTATCCAGGGTACTGTGAATAAGACAGGCATATTGTTGCTTCTTGTTGTTATCTCGTCATTAGGGGGGATATGGTATCTTAATTATTGTGGGAATATCAGCACGGTTCATGGATTATGTTTTGTTGGGGGAATTGGAGGGCTTATTGTTGGTGTTGCAACTATTTTTAAGAACTCTCTGGCGCCTGTTAGCGCGCCGATATATGCTCTGTTTGAGGGGCTGTTTATTGGGGGAATGTCCCTTAAATTTGAAAGCATTTATCCGGGATTGTTGTTCAGGCAGTGCTGCTTACTTTCTGTGCGCTTTTTTCGGTCCTGACACTATACAAACTAGGATTTGTAAGAGTGACGCAGAAGTTCAGGTTTATGCTGGTGGTTGCGATAATGAGTGTTTTTATTTTGTATTCTATCACATTCATATTTTCTTTTTTGAATATTAATGCGCAGTATCCGGGTTTTATTCACGATAGCAGCCCTTTAGGTATTGCTTTTAGTCTTTTTGTTGTCGGTATTGCATCGCTTTCTTTTGTGCTTGATTTTGATTTTATTGAGAGGAGTGCGGCAAGTGATGAGCCGAAATATATGGAATGGTACGGCGCTTTCGGGATTATGGTTACGCTGGTCTGGCTTTATATTGAAATTCTCAGACTGCTTGCAAAGCTTAGAAGACGAAGATGATCTTGAATATGAATGTGTGTGATTTGTGTTTGGATATATTAAATTATTGTTAAGTATATATTGTTCTATGGATGCAGAAAATACAAAAATTGTGTGTGAAGGCAAGGCCAATGTGCATGTTTATGAAGGCAAAATCACTAAAAAGGATCCTGTCTTCTTTAACCCGGAGATGAAGTTTAATAGGGATATTTCTGTTGCGTGCGTGAAAGTTGCCTGGGAGATGTCGTCTGAGGCATGGGTTATCTGTGATTTGCTTTCGGGGTGCGGCATCAGAGGTATCAGGTATCTGCTTGAGGTGCCTGGTATTGAGTTTGCTGTTCTGAATGATGCGAATCCAACTGCGTTTGAGATTATCAAAAGGAATGTCGGGTTAAATAAGGTGGAGGGAGCTGAGATTGAGAATATGGAGAGTAATGTGCTTCTGTCGATGCATGGTAATAAGTTTAATTTTGTTGATATTGATCCTTTTGGATCGCCTGTGCCGTTTTTAGATAATGCTGCTCGGGCGGTTCGCCACGGGGGGTTTTTGGGGGTTACTGCAACGGATCTTGGACCGCTTGCAGGGACTTATCCTAAAACGTGCCTTAGACGGTATGGGGCTAAGTCTCTTAAGACGGATGTTATGCATGAAACGGGTGTGCGGATACTTGTCGGGTATATTATAAGGGTGCTTTCGAGCTATGATAAGGGGTTTTTGCCTCTGCTTTGTTTTTGTTCCAGGCATTATTACAGGATTTTCGGGAAGGTTAAAAGGAGCAGGAGTTGTGCTGATAAGGCGGTTGCGGGTCTTGGGTATATGCTTTATTGCCATAAGTGCGGAAAAAGGAAGTATTCGCGTTTTAATAAAGAGACATGCGCGTGCGGCGCGGAGTTTGATTATGCAGGTCCGCTTTATACAGGAGGTCTTTTTGATGATGAGTTTGTGGAGAGTATTGAGCCAATGGATTCTAAGATGGAGAAGTTTGTTGATATCTTGCGGGAGGAGTCGAAGGTTGATGGAATGCTTTATGATGTCCATGAGATTTGCAGCCTGAATAAGCTTGAGACTGTCAGGCGGGATTGTCTTGTGAGTTGTTTGAGAGAGAAAGATTATAGTGCGTCGGGAAGTGTGTTTGGAGGGCATACTGTCAGGACTGATGCGCCTTTGAGTGTTATTGTTGAGTGTGTTAGGGAGAAATAGATTATCTGACGCCCATTATTGCTTTTACGGTTGCTATTACCCAATAATCGACTTCTTTGCCTTCTTGTACTGCGCTTTTAAATTCGTCGGGAATTTGTGTTTCGAACAACTCATAGGTTGTCATGTCCATGAGTTGTGCGGTATCTCCGGATATTGATACTACCTGCCCCACGCGCTTGTCTACTATCGGGGATGGGATTTTTGCTGGACCGGGTTTCATGATCATTCTTTTTTTGTTGTCGATTATGCCGATTGCTTCGATTTTGCATTTTAGATGACCATGTTTGCCTGGTGCGGATTTTGCGTTGTCTACTACGCGGCATGGAACTTCATCTATCATGATGTAGCTTCCTTTTTTGAAATGTTTTGCTTCAACCTGTTCTTGTGACATGTGAATTACCCCAGTATTATTAGATAATGTGTTTTGTGAGCAAAGTTTTTTATTGTTAATTATAAGATGAATTTTTATTTGCTGCTCAATGTCTTTTTCTTTCTGAAATTATTGCAATCCGGTCATAGATTCTTAGCAACAGTATGCATATAATTATTTCACCGGCGACTACCATTAACATTGTCATGTTGAGTAGTGTAAGTATTAGCTGTTGGGATATGATTCCTGCAGAGAGGAGCAGGAATTCAACTACAGTGATTATTGCTAATACTGCAACAAAAAATAGCTCAATGTTTTTTGGACCTAGTTTCATGTTAATACCTGCTTAGGATTTTATGGTGGAGGAGGAGTGTTCTGTGCCAGAGGACGCCTTCTTTGAAGTATGTTTGCTGCGCCACCACGGGGTGCACCCTGATTACCTAACTGCATGGCTTTCATTCTTTTTTCTATTGCAGCTAATGTCTCTGTCATCTGTGCGGTACTTTCGGAGGATTTTATGCTTGAGGCTTCTATCCTGTCAACAAGTGGACTGACAACGTTTTCTATTAGTTCTTTTGACATTGCTTCGCCGCTTTCCTGTTCTCCTGCTTCTTTTATTATGTCTATGAATTCTGACATCTTGGATTGGGAATCGTCGATTTTTGAGATGAGTATTGATATGTCTTCTCTTAGGCCTTGGTTTGCTCTTACGACTTCGTCTACGATTTTCTGGTTCATCTCGACCATATCCATGACTTTGTCTATGAATTTTTCAAGATGAGACATAGATTTTGTTGTCTCTATTGTCTCGAGGCGCTTTTCGAGTCGCCTTAAGGGCGTTAGAGGCACTATCTCATAATCATCTCTTTCGCTTGGGATTTCTACTTCTTTTGGAGGCATATTTTTTCCACCTGCAGGATATTGTTTGTCTTTGTTGACAATTGCTCATTAAGATTATGAATTTAGGAGTATATATAAGTTATGGTGAGATGTTGAGATGAGGAATGTGCCCTGGGAATTGTATGGCAGGATTGTGATGTGAATGAGAGGGATTTATGATAGGATGGAAATGATATAATGTTTGGAAGGAGTTATTAGAGTTGGAAAAAAAGGATAGGCTATGTCCAAAATGTATTTGTCAATATATAGTCAATCCAACAATAATTGACCTTTGTGTTGGATTGCCATATCTCTAACACTATCGTGTTAAGCTTTTCAACATTCGTTGAAAATATAGTTGAAGACATAACTATTTGGACAAATGTCTTCACCATATCCTTAAAATTGCCATGCAATTTTAGGATCCAGTGAATCGAAGATTCACCAGGATAGATTGACGTCTCTTGGTTTTGGGTAGAGTTTGTCCATTTAGTAACG
>QMVA01000025.1 GCA_003660865.1 Candidatus Nanohalarchaeota archaeon
TATGGTTATGGTTATGGTTATGGCTACGGCTACAGCTATGGAAGCACACCAAGTCGCATAACCTACAACATAACATGGAATACAACAGGCTACTCAGCGGGCTCCCACATCATAAAAGCATATGTGATCGCAAACAGCACACAAAAATACCACAGATATGAAAGCGGAGAGAAAACCGTAAACCTAACCCTTGACGCAGAGCAAACAGGCATCACATATTCCGGGAGCAGCTATTCATCAAATACAAAGACATGCACAAGAACTATCGAGGTAAGAGATACCCCTAAACTCGAGATAATGTCTATAATCATCCCCAAAATCATGCAACCCGATATACAGCAGGTAATTACAATCACAATAAAAAATACGGGTGGTGAGATATATACTATAGATGCAACAGTTGACATTCTGGACCAGGTCATGACAGCTACACAAGATATAGGCGCAGGTGAAGAAACAATGTACACATACACAATAACTCCGTCAATCCATAACCTTGGCAGCCACACAGCAAAAATAACCATTGACCCGAATGCAAACCATATCGTGCGCCTCATACCATTCTCTGTAGAAAAAGACACTATGGACAATGAATTCCAGCCAGACCCGGTGGACATGACAGAGCCATCACTGGTTTACGATGAAAAAACAGGCACAATTACAGTAGAAGGATGCCTGGAAGAATCCATCCAAAACCCGCAAATCATGATCAACAACAAGATGAAAATAGACCTGAGAAAAGACACAGACAACTGCTTCCACATCAAGATGTCCACATCTACACTAAGCCCGGGTATTCACACTGTGATAATAACAGACAAAGAAAACAAGATATATGAACAATCATTTACAATACCCGATAAAACACAGAAGCCCCTAAATACCCCTACAGGCGCCCTAACGAGCATCACGCAATCAACACCTGCAAAAATAACCATCATACTATTGGCATTACTCACTATAATCCTCCTTGCATGGAAAATCAAACTGCTTAAAAAGGTATAGATTATGCAAAAACAAATTCTCGCCGCGAGCCTTGTAATCATAGTACTGATGTTCACTTCGCAGGCACAGGCACTGACGCCTGCCATAACAGGCATACCCAAAGAAGCAACAGTCGGTGACAAGATTAACTTCACATTCAACATAAGTATCAGCCTATACGAGCGCATCCCGATAACTGAAATCACTCTTAAAATAAATGATATCCTATGCACATACGCGCCGGATGGGACACCCATTGCAAGAATGCATCCAGTCTGCTCAGCCTTCACCTTAACACGCACACACCATGCCCCATACACATACGGTAAATGCCGCGCATACGACCATAGCGCAACCCAATGGCACTGCTACGGCGAATGCAAAGGCTACGGCTGCGGCGAAGGCTACGGTGACTACTACTGCAACACCACAACACACATGACATACAGCGTACTCTGGGACACATCAACATTCAGCCTTGGCGCTCATACCATAAAAGCATCAGCAACCGCAGAGATAACAGGACACCGCCATACATATAACACAGGTGAAGAAACCGTAACACTAACCATGCCCGTAGATACACAACAAACCACCACCTATACAGGAAGCAGCCGTTCATCTGGCACAAAAGCAGCCACAACAGCCATCCTGATAAAAGAAACTCCTCGCCTTGAGATTATCTCAATAATCATCCCAAAAACCATGCACCCATACATACCTAAAAACATCACAATCACGATAAAAAACACTGGCAGCGCAACATGCAAAGTAAATACAACACTGGATCTGCTGAACCGGACCCAAAACCAGTTAAAGGAAATAAATCCAAAAGAACAATCAACATATACATACAATATAACGCCGACAATTTATCATCTCGGAAATAACACTGCAAAAATAACCATCCGGTCTGGTGCAAAAATAATAGAGCGCGAAATCCTTTTCACAGTAAAGGAAAAAGAGAAAGAGCCGCAATCCTCTCAACAAAAAAAGCGCACTTTCACAACTATCCACTGCCGATATAATAACAAAACAGGCACAATCACACTAAAGGGATGCATTATGGAAACTATTCAAGACCCGAAAATCACCATAGGCAACACAACAATCCCACTGAAAAAAGACCAAAAAAACTGCTTCAATATAAAAATATCAACAACCTCGCTGAGCCCCGGCATCCATACACTGAATATAAAAGACAACAGCCGCACACTCTATACAAAATCATTCACAATACCTGAGAAAACGCCCAAAAATAACCCATCGGGCAATATAATCCAATACCTCTCATACATAATACCCATGGTACTATTAGCATTACTCATACTTTTTCTCTTGCTTATCGCACGAAAAAAGCAAAAGACTCAGCAAAAAAATCCATATTCACATATTTGACAGCAAAGAATTCAGGCAAAAAACAGAACTAACCCGCGAATTTCTTAAAGACGGCATCAAGGTATACTAGACTTTATATCCAGCCGGAAAGAATCCCGAACCCGATGAACAGCATAAGCCCGGCAATAAAGAAGTGAAGATTCTTAATGTTCTTCTCTTTCCACCCAGACACATCATCAACCTTCTTGAACCTGTAATGTATGGCAAACGTAATCATTATAAGCGGTACAATAAATACCAAATCATATATCAAAAGCCACGGTACAGTCTCTGCAAGCTCAAGCACTGAGAGCATCCCCCCTGCAATAAAATAAGGTCCCATCGTACACGGTATCAAAAACAAGGTAACAAAAGCCCCCATGAAAAACGCGCCCTTTGGAGAAGTAATGCTTGTCATAAGCTTCTTGACTCTCGGCCTCCAACTCATCGGCATCTCAGTCATAAAACCGCCTGGCTTATACCATAAGACACCTCTAAGATGCAACAGTCCAAGCACCACAGAGACCCATCCCAGAGTAGTATACAGAAACGGCCTCACATTTGTTATAGTATCCACCAGTTGAAAAGATCTTATAATAATCAGCCCATAGAAAAAATACATGATATAAACAGCAGTAACAAAAGACAAACCCGCCTTGAGAACCTGCCTCTTCTTATTTCCCACGTCATACGTCGTAATCCCGACCAGCATCAATATAAACACAGCAAGAGCGCAGGGGTTGACAGTATCTGCAAGCGCAATCATAGTCAGTGTAGACAGTTTTAGATCCCGATCAGGACTTTCCTGGTTCGCACCAACATCACTCCCGCTATCATTCACAACAATCACAGAATCATCAAGCTCTTCACCATTCCACTGGAATATCCATCCTCCAAGCCTGACAGCCCCAACCCTGACAGCATTGACAGTATCTACAAGCGCAATCATAATCCGGGTAGACAAATCCTGACTCTTGCTATCATTCACCACAAAATCATCAAAACCTTCGCCATTCCACTGAAATATCCATCCTTCAAGCCTGACAGCATTAT
Organism: Candidatus Nanohalarchaeota archaeon; assembly: GCA_003660865.1. Lineage (GTDB taxonomy): Archaea > EX4484-52 > EX4484-52 > EX4484-52 > B79-G9 > B79-G9. Next base: position 3,415 of record QMVA01000025.1, read on the forward strand.
CAAAATAGATATCTCCCCCGGAAAGCGGCACTGCCACAGGCTTAATCACATCATATTTCGCACCATCAAGAAGAGACAACACATCATCAGACACAAGAAGGCCTTTCAATAACTTTGCATCACCACCGCCGCCGGAAAACATCAATATCTTCTCATCTTTCCAAATCTTTGGCATACCTGGAAGAGCAGTAATATTCATATCTTCAAAAGTTACAGAAGAGCCGTCAATCATCGGGCAGGGGTTGCTGCCGCCAGCAATCATACCAGTAATGCCCTGCAAAATAGGCCTGTCACCGATGGTGTGCCTGTCTTTATCAAAAATTATCTGTGGTATCCCAAGCCCCTGTCCATATACATCATTATACTTCGTCATCAGCCGACTGTTCTCTGCATCCCTATATATTTCATACTCAACCACAACCAGCCTTGTCGATTTAGGCAATTTGTCCAGTACTGATGGATCTGTGCGCGCGCAATGAGAACAGCCAATACCTGTAAAATATACAGCACATGTATCCGGGGTATCCTGTGCAAAAACCGATGCTGCCGGGAGCGCAGCTAACATACCCGCCACTATCATGCACAGCATAAAATACCTTAAAATATCTATCTTCAATTAAACCACAGTGGTATTTATGCCTGAAACACCTTATAATTGTTTGTATCAAAAACTGAAATCACTCATCTTCGCACAAAAAAAGCTCAGATAAATCATCAGACAACCGAATCTCATTAGTCATCCCATTCTTCGTCTTCTCAATAATCCTCTTACTCTCAAACACCTTCAGGCACCGCGAAATCCTCACCCTCGAAAGGCCTGTACTCCGGCAAAGTTCTGACTGTGTAATACGGCCGTTCGCATCAACCAGGCACTTCAAAATCTTTCTCTGCTCAGTGTCAAGAAACTTATATGTCGCACTTGCATCCTTTCGGATCTTGATAATTTTTCTCTCATACTTCTCAGAAATAAAATAATATGTAAGACTTCCCACAAACATCCCAAAAAGAGACACGAGCACAAGAGACAAAGAAACCTCATTCCTGACTCTGCAATCAACATCACAAAGAACAGAATCATTCAGATATGTGATGCCAAAAAAAAGCACAACTGCAAAACCTGTAACAATCCCAACAATCAGCCACAACTGGACAAGCTTGTTTCTTCCAACCATATAATCATCAGACAGTATGCACTCCAACATTTATGAATCTATAGCCTTCATACAGCGCCCTACAGCCCCAAAATCATCGAGCAGAACATTCATCATATCCGGGTTATACAAGGCAACAGACGGGTGATACAAAGGAACAATCCTGACGCTTCCAACAAGACTCTCCACACTATACACCCTCCCATGCACTTCACTGATCCTTTTCCATTCAAGATTATACTTCCTGAAAACAAACATGCCTGCAAATCTTCCAAGAGGGACAATGACCCGCGGGCGGACAATCTGCATCTGCCGCTCGAGAAACGGCTTGCACGCCCTGATCTGCTCACCGGTTGGGTCCTTGTTTGAAGGCGGTCTGCACTTCACTATACTTGTAATAAATGTATTATCCCTGGAAAGACCAACAGAATCCAGCAGCTTATCAAGCACCTTGCCTGCCTTACCCACAAACGGCCTGCCGCACAGATCCTCGTGATAGCCCGGCGCCTCCCCGATAATCATGACCTTTGCATCCGGGTTCCCGCCATGGCACAATGGCTTCACTCTTGACTTATACAATTCGCACTTCCGGCAATTTCTGATTTCATCTTCCAGCTTCAAAAGAGCATCAGTCTTATCCATAATCGTTTACCTATTAAACACACTTTCATCCTCAAGAGCGCGAACAATCCCATCAAAAATTTCTTTGTACGGGGGGCTGAACTCTATCACTGGCACAAGATTTACAAGCGCATCCATAAAACACTTATCATACCCTATCTTTGAAAGAACCCTGATGCCTTTCTTTTTCGCAAACTCCTCAATTTTACGGGTATACTCTGGATTCATATCATACTTATTGATGACAATCCCGTAATGGATGTTAAAATGATTCACGACAGAAAGTGCTCTTTTCAGATCACTGAACCCTGAGGGTGTCGGCTCGCACACTCCTATCACATAATCACTCCCTGCAACAGATGCAATCACAGTACAACCTATACCGGCCGCAGCATCAACAAGCATTACATCCGCATGTCCTGAAACATTCAAAGCAAGCTCTTTCACTCGCGAAACAACCTTTCCTGAACCGGATTCACCCATCTCAAGCTGCCCTGAAACAACCACAAACCCGTATTTTGTCTTGCCATAACCTATCCTGGCATTTGAAACATCATACAATTCAATAGCCTTGGACGGGCATATCATCTCACACACTCCACATCCCTCGCATCCAAACTCCCTGAAAACCGGTATTTTCTTCGCATCATCCCAGTCAATTGCATTAAAATAACACTCTGAAGCACATTTTCTGCATGATATGCATTTGCTTAAATCAACGCGCGCCTTCTGGTTAGTTGAGATACTTTCCCACATCTTAAAATCATCTGTATTCATGCCGAATACAAGCGCAAGATTAGAAGCATCAACATCGCAGTCTGCGCAAACAATTTTTCTCTTTTTGGAAAGCGCAATTGCAAGAGAGGCAGTGATGCTGCTTTTTCCTACACCGCCTTTTCCTGAAAGAATAGTGATTTGTTTCATATCAATCCCTCAACCCACGCAGTTATTTTTTCAATGCTCTTGTGCTTTACAGGAATACCTGAAGAATAATCTATCATGATTTTCTTGCTGTAAGGCACTCTTGCAAAAATAGTCTTACTATACTTTGAGATAACACGCGCTACAATCTCATCCTGTCCTGCTTCATACCTGTTGACTACAACCTCAAAATCCATATTCATCCGCGAAAGCAGCTTACATATCAGTTCCAGATCATGCGCTCCAAGGGGAGTCGGCTCTGTGATACAGAGCGCAGCATCGCAAGCCCCGAGAGCTGCAATGACATCGCAATGCGTACCCGCAGCTGTATCAACAATAATATAATCATACTTTTCCTTGTCAGCTGCAATAATTTCACATGCTTTTGCAACTACAATCTCTGAGACGGGCTCATTAATCTCAAGCTCGCACGACAGAAGATCAACCCCGAAACCAGTGCCCTTATATATTGCGCCGACTACTTTTTTGTCCCATGATATCGCATCACGCGGGCATTCTATAACGCATGCTCCGCAGCCATTGCACTGCTTTGCCATGAATATGGGGGGGGTTCCTTCCACACAGACAATAGCATTGTTTCTGCATACTTTTGCGCACTTCCCGCAGTTGTCGCATTTATCAAAGTCCCACTTTGCAATCCTCTGGTGAACAGCGCATTCCTGCTTTCTTTCAATACCTAATAGCAGATGATCATTCGGACAGTCTGCATCCATGTCGCAAAGAAATATTTTTTTGCCTTTTCTGGCAAGTTCAACTGCAAGCGCAGTTGAGATTGTTGATTTCCCTGTCCCGCCTTTCCCGCCTGTAATACCAATTATCTTCATAATACCACATAATAGTTTTTTTTATCCAAGACTTTTAGACCCACGACCCCCTTGTCCACGAGCTTGTCAAGCACGATGGCTGCGTCACTTCCATTAAACCTCGAAATTATTTCATCTCTTGTGCATGGCCTTCTCAAAAGAAGGTCAGTAATCTCTGTACGCAGTTGGTCTTGTACTATATTCCTGTTGACTTTTTTCTGTTCATTTTCACTGAAATACCGGATTTTGATGCCGCTCTCTCTTGATATTCTCCCTGCAATCTCTGATAGCTTCTTTGAATCTATGGGGTGCAGGATACCATTATCATCTGATGGGCGGGTGGCAGTTCCAAGCAAGACCTCTATTGGTTTTGACTTATTTATATCGCGGTAGACTTCCAAAAGAGCGTCTATTGTTTCATCATCTGCATTGGTCACATTGGCGTATGAAAATATCAATGTCTGGATGCAGACTTTGGTGTTTATCAATTTTATTCCATCTATAATATCTGCTAACTTAATACCTTTTGCAGGGTTGTTTATCTTTTCAAATAACTGCTGTGTCGGCGCGTCAATCTTTGCGATGACAACATCGCAGTTGTCAAGGTTAGCCCGTATATCTTTTCTTGATGCAAAACATGCGTTAGTGAGTACTGCTATTGGAATGTCGCACATCTCTTTGATTCTTTGTGCAGCCGGTCCAAGATTGAGATTCAGTGTGGGCTCGCCCTGCCCTGAAAATGTGATATAGTCTGGTTTTATTTCATTTATCTTTTTTTCCAGGATGTCAAAGTCTTTTGAAGGCAGATTCATGGGTACTGGTTCGGACACCTGGGCGCCTTTGTGTCCAAGATGACAGTAGAGACAGTTAAATGGGCAGGCTTTAGAGTAGCCTTTCGGTGCATCAACTAAATCAACGCCAAGCGAATTTCCAAGCCTCCACGAAGGAACCGGTCCGTATATTTTCATACTATAGTTCAACTCGGTTACTACATTAACAAATATAACTCTATAAACAATAGGGGTTAACTATCTGGCAAAGACGTATGATCCACGTTCTGTCTTTGACTAGATTCATCATGCCCTTTGTAGTCTTCTTCGCCCTCATGCCCGTCTTCCTTGTATATGCCATAGCCGCGCCCGGCACCGGGAGTGCATGTGCCTGCGCTGCCCTCTAATTTGCCTTCCCGGAATTTTTCAATGGTCTCATCAACACTCCCGCTGACACCGACAATAAGCTCAATATTGAACTGTTTGAAAAACTCCTGCGCGCGGGAGCCTGCGCCGCCGGCAATCACAACATTTACACCTATATCCTGAAAGAATTTAGGCAAAGATCCGGCACTATCATGTCCCTGGTTCTCAATCACTTCTTTTTTTATTACCTTTCCATCATCTATTTCTGCAATCGTAAACTGCGGGCATCTGCCGAAATGTTCTGACACGTTTCCATTGTCTGTTGATATTGCTATTTTCATATCTATCACTAATAATTTATTTATTCATACCGAAATGAGAAGGCACAATATCTGTCAGTTCTGCCAGTTTCCCGTCTATCAGTGCCATCACCGCATCTTCTACAGGCCCTGATGCCTGATATACAGGAATTCCAAGCCCACTGATGGCCCGTGAGGAATTGGGTCCCAAGTTTCCCGTTATTATCTTGTCTGGTTTCATATTGCCAACCTGCTGTGTTGCCGCGATACCTGCACCCTGTCCCTGTATTGCACCGTTGTTTTTTTCGCATGTAACATTTCCGATTTTGCCATCCTCTACTTCTACAGCAAGAAAATACGTGCATCTTCCGAAACGACTGTCAACATTGCTTTTAATGTCTTCTCCACTTGAACTTACTACTATTTTCATATTTTCACGCCTCCGTTCTTGTAAATATTATATATCACTGCTTACAGTGGAGTAAAATATCAATACTCCGCTGCCCACAGCAATCAGATATCTCACTTTTTTAGCTCTTCAAGTTGTCTTTCAATCTCTTTCAGGCTCTCTTCAGTTGCAGATTTCTGCTGCTCAAGATTTTTCATCTGCTGCTCTTTTGAGAGTACCTGTGGCAAAGGCGCAATGTTTGCAGGAATTGCGCGCGCAAAGCCTCTTCCGTGGCCAAATCCTCTGCCCATACCAAAAGAGCCTCTCATGGGTGCTGCGCTACCTTCTGCGCAATAGCCCAATCCTCTTCCTGTCATTGGTCCGTCTCCACTGGGTCCTGTCCTGTCTCTACCTGGCATATTTATCACCTCATTTATTTTTTATCCTCTGATCATCTGTGCTCCGCATTTTGGGCATTTCATCTGCACACACGACTGTCCTCTTGTATGCGTCTCTTCGTATCCGCATGCAGGGCATTTGCACTTCTCCGGCGCAGCGCCAAATCCTGCACCTTGGCCTCTGCCCATGCCACCTCTACCGAACCCGGCAGGTCCCTGTCCGTTTCCACCTGGCATAGTATATACACCTCCTTGTATTCTTATTGCTTTTCCATTGACAATCGCATCCGCAATCTTTTGTCTTGCTTCTGTAAGAGTCCTGTGGAACGTCGATTGATGGAAACCCATTTTGTGCGCCGCATGTATCTGGTTCATTTTGCGTAAATCGCTGAGCCGGATGCATTCAAGCTCGTCAACAGTTAAAACAATTTCCTCAAGGTCAGATAGAGGAATTGCCTGAGGCTTGAAATACGTCACAGCGGGCTTGTATTCAACGATTCTTTGTTTTCGTGGACGCACCATTATGCATTATTATGCATAACATTATTTAAAGGTTTCGGAGAAGTTCCTGCAAAAAACAACAAGTTTCACTTTTAAATAGTTGAAAAGTCATAAAACACATCATGGCATTCAATAGTACAGAAATCATAACGAGCACACTTTCAAACAACTACATAGAAGACCAGTTTCTGGTGCCGATAGTTGTATTTATTCTTACGGTCTTTGTCCTGAAATTTTTCAAATTCGTGATTATCAGCAAACTAAAAAAACTATCTGTAAGAACCAAGAATGATGTTGATGATGTACTTGTAAAAATAATAGATGATATTGGCTGGCCATTTTATCTTTTCATGGCGCTTTATGCTGCCCTGAAGTTATCAGGTATAACAGGCACAGTAGATACTTTCATGGACACCGCAGCATTCATTGCAATAGTCTATTACGCAACCGGCGCCATCCAGACTGCAATCAAATTCACCACCCAAAAACTAATCAAAAGAAGGCAAAGAGAGCAAAAACAGATAGATACATCTGTAATAGACTTTTTAAGCGGCCTTTTAAAAGGAATCATGTGGCTGATTGCATTCCTAATCATTCTATCAAACCTCGGCTACAACGTTACAGCACTCATTTCAGGTCTTGGGATAGCAGGAATCGCTATTGCTTTTGCCCTGCAGAATGTCCTGACTGATATCTTTGCATCATTTTCAATATATTTTGACAAGCCGTTTCGCGTCGGGGACTTTATCATCATCGGAGGCGATATGGGCACAGTCAAAAAAATAGGGATAAAGACCACAAGAATTGAAAGTCTGTGGGGCCAGGAAATCGTGGTCTCAAATAAAGACCTTACATCCACAAGAATCAATAACTACAAAAAGATGGAAAAAAGAAGAGTTGCTTTCACATTCGGGGTAGTCTATGAAACACCATCTGTAAAACTTAAAAAAATACTGGAAATAATGCCTGCGATATTTGATAAAATCGAGCTGGCCGAACTGAACAGGGTCCATTTCAAGGAATTTGCGGATTCCAGCCTTAATTTTGAAGTTGTCTATTATGTGGATACAGGAGACTACAACAAATATATGGATATACAACAGGAAATAAACTTTGCAATCAAAGAGGCGTTTGAAAAAGAAGGAATAGAATTTGCATATCCAACACAGACTGTTTTTGTCAGTAAGCAGGGATAGGGGGATATTTAGATGATACAATACATGATTCTTCTGATAGCTGCGATTATTTTAGCCATCGTGGCATTCGCTTTCTGGTCTGAAAAAAAGAGGAGAGAAGAGCTAAAAACCGCAGCACATAGAATGGCTTTCTCTTTCAGCCCTGAAAAAGACGTAAATCTTACAGTTCCTATGGGAAACATGAAGCTTTTTACAAAAGGACATTCACGCAAAGCTCACAACATCATGAAAGGAGAGACGAACCGGGTTCACTGGACTGTTTTCGACTACGAGTATACTGTCGGCTATGGCAGACACTCACACACTTATAATCTAACTGTTGCCTCTGCACAACTTCATGACCTTAGTCTGCCGAAATTCTCATTAGGACCCGAATCATTCTTTGATAAACTTGGCGACATGATCGGATACAAAGACATTGATTTTGATAGCAATCCTGAATTCTCAAAAAGATACCTTCTGAAAGGGATGGATGAAAGCGCAATAAGAAAACTGTTCACTCACGAGATCCTGCACTATTTTGAAAAAAGGACTGGCACAATTAACATTGAGACAGATAAAAACAGTATCATTGTCTATACCTCTGGCAGGAGGGTAGACCCCAAAGACATGCGTGCTTTCATAACAAGCGCATCTGAGGCCGTGAACCTCTTCAAAAAAGGTGCGCATAAATTCTAACCCTCGACAAGAATTATATACCCCTTGGCAAAAAGCATTTATACCTCGCAATCTACATGCTATCTTGGTACAAATGAACAACATATATATTTATGTCATAATTTTCATATTATCTCTTCTATCCATTGGAACAACTGCTCTCCTTGCCAAAAAAAGACGCAAAGACATGGAAATCGCATCAAAACACATAGGATTTTCTTATGCGAAAGTATCAGATCAGGACATTCTGTCCTCTGTAAAAGGCTTCAACCTCTGCTGTAGGGGGCATTCAGCGAAAGCATACAATATCATGGAAGGAAA